>CANQZV010000001.1 GCA_947628425.1 uncultured Clostridia bacterium
TTATATTGGGCTGTAGCCAAGCGGTAAGGCACATGACTTTGACTCATGCATGCGCTAGTTCGAATCTAGCCAGCCCAGCCAAAGCTAGTCAAAAGACTAGCTTATTTTTATGAAATTAAATACTAGAAAAAAATATTAAAGAAAGGAGTAAATGAAATGAAGAAGTTTAATGAGTTTTGTGAAAAGTATGAAGCATCATTATGGCAATTAATTGCAGCAATTTGGTTCTTTATATATTATTTTTTAGGTATAGAAAAAGATGCTCTATTTGGAGCAGGAGTATTTTGGTTATTTTTAGCAGTAATTGACTTTGTACAAAAGAAACTAAGAAATAAAAAACAATAATCAAAAAACAAAGAAAAAGTTGTTATGAATTATGAATAACTTGATTGATAATTTATATCAATTTCAAAGAAATTTCGGAGATGTAGATATATACAACACCAGAATTATAATAAATATATTATAATTGAATAAAAAACAAAAAGAAAAATACTTAATTAAAAAGTATTTTTCTTTTTGCTTTTTTATATTGACAATATAACAATATAATTGTAAAATTTTAACAAAATAGTTAAACTTAATTCCAAATATAAAGATTTTTACTATTTCCGCCAAAACGGATAATTTCTATGGTTAAATATACAAAAATTGTAAATACTAAAATTGGTGAGAATAAAAATGCGTGTAGAAATATTGTTAAAAGAAAAACGAAAAGAAAGGAAACTAACTCTAGCGCAATTATCTGAAAGAACTGGAATTTCAACAACACATATTAACGATATTGAAAATAATATAAAAGAACCAAGTATATCAATGTTAATAAGAATAGCAAAAGCGCTAGATTTAAATGTAGAGGATTTATATAAAGTAAAATGGTAGATGAATTAAGAAAAAAGTTGCTTGATAGTATAATTAAATATGGAATAGTAGATAAAAGAACATATGAAATTAGCAAACAATTAGATGAGGCAATTAATGAATATTATGAAAAAAATGAAAAAAAAGTGAAAAAAATATAAAAAACTATTGCAAAAACAATAAATTAGTTGTATAATTATATGTGAATGTAATATAATATTAATTATAAGGAGATTCATATGAAAAAAGTTATTAATTTAAAAATGATTATTGTTTTAGTAATAAGTATAACATTAATTGCTACAGCTACATCAGTTTTAGCTACAGATAGTGTTTTAGGAACAGGTTCAAATAATACAGCAACTACAGAAGTTACACAAAGTGAATATGATGGAGCTACAATTATACCTCAAGATACAAATTATCCTACAACTAATACTCCAGTAGATGGAAATTCTGCTAATGGAAATAATGTTTCAACTGGTACAGACACATCATCTGCATATAACACAGTAGATGAAGAGGAAGAAAACTTACCTCAAACAGGAATTGAAGATTTTAATGTTGGAATATTATTAGTAATATGTGTTGCAGCAGCAATTTACACATATAAAAAAATGAGAGATTATAAAAATGTATAAAAATAAAAAATGAAAGAAACTTAGGTTTCTTTCATTTTTGCTTTTATAACTATTCTTTTATTGTTATTATTACTATTACATGTAATAAGAGTTACTTCAATATTTGATGTTTTTTTTGTACAGCTTATATCTTTTTCATTTGTAGTGTATTTATCATAAACAATATATTCTAGTTTATTTTTATTTAAATCTGAAATAAAAACGCTATCATTTTTATTTAATTTATCGAGTTTACTAAACATCATAGTATTTTTATAATTATGTCCTGCAATGCATAAATTCCCATTGTGATTTGGTAACGGTCCGTGAAAATCTACATACAGATATTTTTAATAATTCCTCACTACTATTTGAAAGAATTGGGTAAGAAATATTAAGTTTAGGTATTTCAATCAGTCCAATTATAGAAATATTATTAGAAAGTTGAATTGATGTATAATTATTTTTTGTAGAATATAGTGTACTCATATTATAAGTGTTTACCATATTAATTGTATCTGCTTTTCTTTTATAAATTGAATATTGACTATATATAATATACATAGTTATAATTAATATGATAATAATAATTATTATAAAAAGTAAAAAAAATACATTTTTTTTGCTTTTTAAAGAATTTTTTTTATTTTTACTGATATTTGTATTATTATCATAATAAAAAATAATTTGATTCATGTTTCCTCCCAATTATAATTTATTTTTTGTAAAAAAATAAATTATAATAAAGAAAATTAAGTAAAAATAACAAAACTGTTACAAAAATTAAAAAATATTACAAAAATGTTAAATGTATATTACAATTTTTAAAAGACTATTGACTTTATTTTTTTTTGAAATAAAATATATATATTGAAGGTTAAATATGAGAATAATAAGTGGAAAAGCAAAAGGAACAAAATTATATACTTTAGATGGAACAAATACAAGACCAACTTTAGATAGAGTTAAAGAGTCTTTATTTAATATAATTCAACATGAACTAGTTGATTCAATTATATTAGATTTATTTGCTGGATCTGGTGCTTTAGGAATAGAATCTGTAAGCAGAGGAGCAAAAAAAGCAATTCTATGTGATAATTCTTATGATGCTATTAATATTATAAAATCGAATATTAGAAAATGTCATGTAGAAACAAATATAGAATTAATATATAATGATTATAAAAAATGTTTAAGTAAAATAAAAGAAAAAGTTGATATTATATTTGTAGATCCACCATATAAAATGAATATTGCAGTAGAAGCTATAAAATTAATTATAGATAAAGATATTTTAAACAATAATGGTATAATAATTTTAGAGACAGATGATGAAATAAGAGAAATAAATCAATTAAAAACAATTAATAATATTAATATTAGAGATTTAAGAAAATATGGAAGAGTAAAGCTAATATTTTTAAATCGAAAGGAGTAAAAATGGAAATTTTCACGTTATTAGAAACATTAGAGGAATGTTTAGAAAGGGCAAAAACTATACCATTTACACAAAAAAGTATTGTAGATAAAGAAGAAATTTTAGATATTATTAAAGAAATAAGAATAAAACTACCAGATGAACTTAAACAAGCTAAATGGGTTAAAGAAGAAAGAGGAAAAATATTAGTAGAGGCTCAAAAAGAAGCCGATGGAATTGTAAAAGAGGCAGAAAACAGAATTATTTCTATGATAGACGAACATGAAATAACAAAAAAGGCATATGAGCAAAAGGCACAAATAATAGAAACAGCAAATGAAATGTCTAGAGAAATTTCTAAAGGAACAAAAGAATATGCAGATAATATTTTAGAAAAAGTTCAATCAGCATTACAAGAAGCTTTAGCAACTGTAGAAAATAATAGAAAAGAATTAAAATAATATATTAAGAAATCAGAATCGCAGTAGTAATGCTGGTTTCTGATTTCTATTTTTATTATTAAAACTAATCAATTCTATACAAATCTTTTTAAATAAATATTATGTGTTAAAAACGCGATATATAATAAATCTGAAAGGCCAACATTTATTAATTATGTTGCTTTTATTATATAATGCAAAAGTTCTAAAAAATATTTGCATAACGTTGATTTTTATTATAAAATGTATACAGAATTAAAAACACTAAAGGAGGAAATAATTTGGCTAAAAGAGGTAGAAAACCAACTAAAAATAAAAAATATGTAAAAAGAACTAATCAAGATAAAAATATACATGTAGTAGTTTTAATTATTGTTAGTATACTATTAGGAGTATTAATTTACCAAAAAACAGGTTATATAGGTAAAAATTTAAGCCCAATACTTGGCGGAATAATGGGATGGATTAAATTTATTGTTCCTATAGGTGTTTTTGTAATTGCAATAGCATATGCTTGTGATAAAAAAGAGTTTCTAAGTTCAAAAATGATACAACTTGTAATATTTTTAATATGTATTTGTACAGTATTGTCCATTTACCAAATATCAGAGCAAAATTTAAATTTAAAGAATAATATTGCAAAAACAATATCAGAATCTTATAAATTAGGAACAAAAAATATTGGTGGTGGTGCTATAGGAGCAATGTTTGCTGTTCCACTTGTTAATATGTTAGGAATATCTGGTGCGGTAATTCTTTCTATTGGAATTAGTACTATTTTGTTAGTGTTTATTTTAGGTATACCTGTATCAGATTTAATAGAAGATTTTGTAGAAAATATGAAAAATAAAAAAGAGGAAAGAAGAAATGAAATAAATGAATATAGACAGCAAGAATATGAAAAAAGAGAAAGAAAATTAGAAGAAAGAAGAAAGCAAAAAAATATTCATATATTAAGTGATACTGAAAAAGACGAGATTACAGAAGATCAAATTAAAATTAATCTAAATGAAAAACCTATAAGTAAATTAAAAAAATATGATCATTCTAAAGATGATTTAGAACCATTAATTGGAGAAGAAAATAAAAAAGAGGAATTTAATCCTAATTATATTGAAGGAAATTTATTTAAAAAAGAGGAAGAAACAAAAGAGGAAAAGGTAAAGGAAGTATTAACATTAGAACACTCTATGTCTGTTGAAGATGATAATTATGAATTTCCACCAATTATATTACTAAAACAGGGTACGGAAAAAGTTCTTAAAGGAACTAAAAAAACATTAACAGATACAGCAAATAAATTACAAAAAACATTATATAGTTTTGGAGTATCTGCAAAAGTTGAAAATGTATCTGTTGGTCCTGCTATTACTCGTTATGAAATAAAACCTGCAGAAGGCGTTAGAGTTAGCAAAATAGCAAATTTAGCAGATGATATTGCATTAAATTTAGCTGCTGAATCTATAAGAATTGAAGCACCAATACCTGGTAAACAAGCTGTTGGAATTGAAATTCCAAACAAAGAAAATGAAGTTGTACATTTAAGAGATATTTTGGAATCAGATAAATTCATAGATGCTAAATCTAAATTAACAATAGCATTAGGTAAAGATGTTGCAGGAGAAGAAGTTATAACAGATATAGCTAAAATGCCGCATGTTCTTATTGCTGGTAGCACAGGTTCTGGTAAAAGTGTTTGTATTAATACACTTATAACTAGCATTATATATAAAGCAAAACCAAGTGAAGTAAAATTAGTAATGATTGATCCTAAGATTGTTGAATTATCAGTTTATAATGGCATACCACACCTATTAATTCCGGTTGTAACAGATCCTAAAAAAGCAGCTGGTGCCCTAGCATGGGCTGTTCAAGAAATGGAAAATAGATATAGTTTATTTGCAGGAAAAGGTGTTAGAGATTTAAAAGGATATAATAATGAATTAGATAAAGAAAATGTATCAACAGGCAAGTTACCACAAATTGTAATTATAATTGATGAGCTTGCAGATTTAATGATGGTTGCAGCTAAAGATGTTGAGGATGCTATTTGTAGATTAGCTCAAAAAGCAAGAGCTGCTGGTATGCATCTTGTAATTGCAACACAGAGACCTTCTGTAGATGTAATTACAGGTCTAATAAAAGCAAATGTACCATCAAGAGTTGCATTTGCTGTATCTTCTCAAGTAGATTCTAGAACTATTTTAGATATGGCAGGAGCTGAAAAACTGTTAGGAAAAGGGGATATGCTATTCTATCCTGCAGGTGCTTCAAAACCTACAAGAATACAAGGGGCATTTGTAGATGATAAAGAAGTAGAAAAAATTGTAGACTTTATTAAATCTAATACAGACACAAATTATAATGAAGAAATACTTGAATCAATTGAGAAAGCTAATAATACAGATAAAGATGTAAAAGATTTAGATGAAGATAATGATACAGATCCATTATTAGATGAGGCAATAGAAGTAGTAATTGATACAAGACAAGCCTCAACTTCTTTTATACAAAGAAGGTTTAAAGTTGGATATGCACGAGCAGGAAGAATTATTGACCAAATGGAAGAAAGAGGTATTATATCTGGATACCAAGGAAGTAAACCAAGAGATGTATTAATGACTAAAGAGAGATGGCAAGAATTAAATATGCAACAAAATACAGTAGAAGAAAACAAAGAATAATTTTATTAATACTAATGAAGAAAGGGTTAAAATGAAAGAAGAACTTTTTTCTAAATTTAAAGATTATAATAATGAATTAGAAAAAATTTTAGAAAAAAAAGATTTTTCAGTTGAAGTAAAAAATCTTCTTCTTAATATGTTTTATAAATTAGAAATTTCTTATAATGATTATGAAATAGTTAAAAGAAATGTTAAATCTAAACAAGAATATTTAGAAAATATTTTAAATAACATAAAGCAATGCAATAAAATTGAATTAATTAAACCTAATACTGAAAAATTTAATGAAATGAAATTGAAAAATAAAAAATATATTGTTGATTTAAAGCTAAAAAAAATTGAAGTTATAGATAATGAATTATCTTTATTATCTGCAATATTAGAATTAAATGATTTTCAAATATATTTAAATGAGCAATACAATTTAATTAGAAATTCTTTTCCTTACTTATTAAATTCTGCAAATGATATGAATAATACAGAAGTTTTAAGAGATTTTAATGCATTTTCATGGAATACTATTAAAGAGGAAATAGAAAATATTAACATAAATTTAGTTTATTTTAATTTAAAATTGGCTATGTCTGTTGACTTAATTAAAAAATTAGAAAATTCAAACGAAGTTATTGATTTTATAAATTTTATAAAGGAAGACTTAAAAAAAATATACAATGAAAAAGATATTAATGAATATTTAAAATTATTATTTCAAATATCAATTATTATATATATAGAAAAAAGTAATATAGAGAAAAAAAGATTGTTAGATGAAAAAAATGTAATAGAAGATGAACTAAATCTAATAAAAAACAAAAAATTATATATTAATAATATAATAAAAACCAAAAAGGAATTATCAAAAAAAGTAAAAGAAACAGATATAATATTGAACGATAAAGAGTTATTAATAAAAGAATACCAAAAAAGAAATAATAATTTATCAAACTATAACAAAATATTTAGTGTAAGTCACTTAACAGAAAAGCTACAAAAAGAAAGAGAAAAATATTTAAAAAAAATTGAAGAGTGTAACAAAAACTTATCACCTGCAAATTATATAGAAAATAAAGAAAAATTAGAAAATGATTTTAACCTATTAAATTCAATTGACTTAGAAGAAAATTCAGATAATAAAAAACTATTATATAAATATATTAATAGATTACAAATAATATTTTTGGATAAAATATTGCCAAAAAAAATAAAAGAAATGAATAGTAAAGATGAACTAATAAATTTACTTTATCAAATTAGATATTATCTTTTTATTCCTTATACAAGAGATGATGAAATAAAAGATGTTAAAAATTTTAAAAACTCAATTAATAATTTATTATCAACATTAATTATAAAATTATATAATTTAAAAATTATTAATACAATATCTACAAATGAAAAAGCAGATATAGAAATTGTAAAAAATATATTTTATATTAGAATGATTTCATTAGAAGAAATATATTTAGAATTAATAAAATCAGATAGTGGTAATTATGAATTATATATATATGATGATAAGGATACTTTGGAAAAAAGCATTAGTATTAATATAGAATTTCATAAAAAAGATAGAATTAAGCTAAAAAGAAAAGTTAGGCTTTTTAAATAAGTAATAAAAAAGGAAGGAGTATATAATATGAAAATAACATTTTTAGGCGCAACTAAAACAGTAACGGGATCAAATTTTTTAGTAGAAACAGAAAGTGGAATTAAATTTTTAGTAGATTGTGGTATGTATCAAGGACATGGAGATGTAGAAGAAAAAAATTACGACGATTTTTTATTTAACATAGATGAAATAGATTTTATGTTACTTACACATGCACATATAGATCACTCAGGAAGAATTCCGAAATTATATAAGCAAGGTTATAGAAAACCTATATATGCACAAAAAGCAACTTGTGATTTATGTACAATTATGCTACCTGACAGTGGACACATACAAGAAATGGAAGTAGAATGGAAAAATAAAAAAAGAATAAGACAGGGGAAAAATATATTGGAACCAATGTATACTGCACAAGAAGCAATAGAGTGTTTAGAAATTTTTAGACCTGTAAAATATGATGAAATTGTAGAAATTAATAATGAAATAAAAGTTAGATTTAATGATGCAGGACACATGTTAGGTTCAAGTATAATAGAAATTTGGGCTAATGAAAATGGAAAAGAAACAAAAGCTGTTTTTACTGGAGATTTGGGTAATAATGATATACCTTTGTTAGCATCCCCAACCATGATAGAGTCAGCAGATTATTTAGTAATGGAATCAACTTATGGTGGTAGAATTCATATGAAAAACAACGATAAAGCAAAGGTTTTCTTAGATATTGTTTATGAAACATTACAAAGAGATGGAACAGTAGTTATACCTACCTTTGCAGTTGGTAGAACACAAGAAATTTTATATGAATTAAATAAAATAAAAGAAAATACAGATGATGCTGAATTTATGAAAAAATACAATAAATTAATGCAGGCTCCTGTATATGTAGATAGTCCATTAGCAGTATCAGCTACAGAGATTTTTAGAAAAAATACAGATTTATTTGACTTTGAAGTAAAAGAAGAAATGGAAAAGGGAGATAATCCGTTGGAATTTCCAGGTTTACAGTTTACGAGAACTGTTGAAGAATCTAAGGCATTAAACGAAAGTACAACACCATGTATTATTCTTTCAGCAAGTGGAATGTGTGAAGTTGGAAGAATTAAACACCATTTAAAACATAATATATGGAATGCAAATTCTACTATATTATTTGTTGGTTATCAGGCACCTGGTACTTTGGGAAGAAAAATAGTAGACGGAGTAAAAAAGGTTAAAATTTTTGGTGAAGAATTTAGTGTTAATGCTAGAGTTGAGTATATAGAAGGATATTCTGGCCATGCAGATCAAGAATGGTTATTAAATTTTGTTTATTCATTTTACCATAAACCAAAACATATTTTTCTAGTTCATGGAGAAGAAGAAGGTCAAGAAATATTAAAACAAAAAATAGAAGAAAATACTGGTATTTCTGTAACAATACCATCATTTGGAGAAACTTATACATTAAATGAAAAATTATTAGTAGAAAAAACTTATGAACTTCCAAAGAAATATAGACCATTAAGATTAGAGATAATTGAAAGAATTAATACACTAAAAGAAGAAATAGAAGATATGGAACAAATTATAAAAAACGAAAAATTATCAGAAAATACGAGTGATGCAGAGATAATGAACTTAAATAATAAAATTAAAGAAATGGAACAAAAAATTGTAGAAATTATACAATAAATTTAAATAGTTAAAATAAAAAATATAGATTATTTTACTTTATAAGTAGTATATATAATCTATATTTTTATTTTGTTTAAAGTTGTTATAAAATTTTATTCTATGATGGTCTTATATTTTTTCCAATTATAAAACCTAAAATTAAAATAAAGATTGAAATAAGACTCATTATATTAAAATGATATGTAGGGTACAATATAAAAACACTTCCAACACTAAAACCTATAATTCCCATTATTGTTTGATAATGATAATTTTTTAATAAAATATTAATAATTTTCATAAAAATAAATGAACCTATTGCAACTCCTATTAACATTGGAAAAATAACATTCATATTAACAATAGAAACGGCACTAAGGTAAGTATTATATACACCTAAAATAATTAATATAACTGTACTACTTACACCGTGGTACAACAATTCCTATACTCATTAAAAAACCGCTTAATACTAAAAATAATGAGCTATATTCGTTAGAATAATATTGGTTTTGCATTGTAATGTTATTTTCAATATAAATTAAACTAATTCCAATAATGAAACATATAAAAAAAGATAAATAACCTAATAAATTAGTTCTATTATTAACTTTTAAGGTATTACATGATTCTGTTTTATATAAAATATAAATGCTTCCTAATAATAATCCAATAAATAATGATTTTGTTTGCATCGGAATTGTATTAAAAAAATATACCAAAATATTACTAAATAAAATACAGCCTAAAATTCCACCAATTACAATTGGTAAAAGAAAGTATAAATTTTCTTTAATATTTTTAAAAAAATGCAAAATACTATCTAATAATTTTTCATAAATTCCTAGTACTATACAAATAACTCCACTACTAATTCCTGGAAGAATAGCACCAGCTCCAATAAAAATTCCTTTAATAAAGTTAGATAGAAAATTCATATAGAATCACCTTATTAAATATATGCAATATTTTTATGGAAATGTATGAAACATTATATATTTATTAACTTAATAGTGTTATTTTGTTTTTATCAGATTTTTTTATAAAACCTTCACTTTTTAATGTTTTTAATTCTCGCATCATAGCACTTCTATCAATACTCAAGTAATCTGCTAAATCTGTAAGAGAAAGTGGTAAAGTAAAAGTTTTATTAAAATTTTTTTCAGATATTATTTTAAAATAAGTAATTAATTTATCTCTTATTGTTTTTTTAGATAATAATTCTATTCTTAAATTTAAATCTGATACTTTACTTAGTACTAGGTTAGGTAGTCCAAGTACAAGTTCTTCATGAAACTTACAATTTTTTTTACATTTTTTTTCAAAAATGTCGTAGTTAAATATTAGAATTTTTGTTTTTTCTTTTGCAAGTACAAAAAGTTCATTATTTGTATTAATTTGATAAAATATTTCACCAAAAACATCAAATTGATGAAATCTTTCTACAATCATTTGATTACCATTAAAATCATATCTCATCAAGTCAGCAGATCCCTCTAATACAATACATATTTGATTTCTATTAACAATATAAGTAGTAATGATTTCATTTTTTTCAAAACTTTTAATTTGTATTTTCTCACAATAAGATATTAAATTATTGGAAAAGTTTTTAATATTAAAATTATTTTTCATATTTATATGCTATTATCTAAATAAAATATAAATAATTAGATAATAAATCCTTTCTTTTATTAAAAAATTTTTATATATTATATCATTATCTTGTTGCATCTGCAACAAGAATACATAAAAAATAAAAAAACATTTATTTACAATATTAAAAAAAGCTTTTAAATAGGGAACTTTATCTATGTAATATTAATGTTTTTTTTGTTTTATAATTGTAACATAAATGTAATATTTACTAAAATATTGTAAATTTAGGGAGTTTTTATTAATTAAAATAGTAAAATAACAAAAAGTTGCAAATGCAACTTTTTTTTTTGAAAATTAAATATATAATATCTTTAATAATACACATAGGGGAGGAAAATAAAAATGAAAGTAATTAAAAGAGATGGAAGAGCCGTAGATTATGACAGACAAAAAATCGAAATAGCAATTGGAAAGGCAAACAAAGAAGTTTCTAAAAAAGAAAGAGCAACTAAAGAAGAAATAAAAGAAATTATGGAGTATATTGAATCATTAGACAAAAAAAGAATGTTAGTAGAAGATATTCAAGATATTATTGAACAAAAATTAATGGAATTAGATAAATACGAATTAGCAAAAAAATATATTGTATATAGATATACTAGAGCCCTAGTTAGAAAAGCAAATACTACAGATGAATCTATTTTAGGATTAATTAGAAATGAAAATAAAGAATTAAATGAAGAAAATTCTAATAAAAATACATGTCTAGCATCAACACAAAGAGATTATATTGCTGGAGAAGTTTCTAGAGATTTAACTAAAAGGTTACTTTTACCAGAAAAAATTACAAAAGCAGATCAAGATGGTATTTTACATTTTCATGATGCTGACTATTTTATTCAACCAATATTTAATTGTTGTTTAATTAATATTGGAGATATGCTAGATAATGGTACTGTTATGAATGGAAAATTAATAGAATCTCCAAAGAGTTTTCAAGTTGCTTGTACTGTTACTACTCAAATTATAGCAGCAGTTGCTAGCAACCAATATGGTGGACAATCTGTTGATTTAATTCATTTAGGAAAATATGTAAGAAAAAGTTATAATAAATTTAAAAATAAATTAGAAAAAAAATATAAAGGACAAATACCTGATGAAATTATAGAAGAAATGGTACAAGATAGATTAAAAACAGAAATAAAAGCCGGAGTTCAAACAATTCAATACCAAATTAATACTTTAATGACTACTAATGGACAATCTCCTTTTGTTACTTTATTCTTGCATTTAGATCCAAATGATGAGTATATAGAAGAAAATGCAATGATAATTGAAGAAGTAATTAGGCAAAGATATGAAGGAATAAAGAATGAAAAAGGAGTATATGTAACACCTGCTTTTCCAAAATTAATTTATGTATTAGATGAATTTAATAATCTAACTGGAGGAAAGTATGATTATTTAACAAAATTAGCAGTTAAATGTTCTGCAAAAAGAATGTATCCAGATTACATTTCAGCTAAAAAAATGAGAGAAAATTATGAAGGAAATGTATTTAGCCCAATGGGTTGTAGAAGCTTTTTATCTCCTTGGAAAGATAAAGATGGAAACTATAAATTTGAAGGAAGATTTAATCAAGGTGTTGTAAGCATAAATTTACCTCAAATAGGTATTATAGCTGATGGAGATGAAGATAAATTTTGGAAATTACTAGATGAAAGACTAGAACTATGTAAAGAGGCTTTAATGTGTAGACATTATGCATTATTAGGCACTACTTCAGATATAAGTCCAATTCACTGGCAATATGGTGCAATTGCAAGATTAGATAAAGGAGAAAAAATAGATGAATTACTTAAGGGTGGATATTCTACTTTATCTTTAGGATATATTGGTATATATGAAGTAACAAAATTAATGAAAGGTGTATCTCATACAACAAAAGAAGGACATGATTTCGCAATTAAGCTAATGAAAAAATTAAAAGATACTACAAAGAAATGGAAAGAAGAAACAGGATTAGGATTTGCATTATATGGTACACCAGCAGAAAGTTTATGTTACAAATTCGCTAGAATAGACAAAGAAAAATATGGAACTATTCCAGATGTTACAGATAAAGGTTATTATACAAACTCTTACCATGTTGATGTTAGAGAAAAAATTGATGCTTTTGAAAAATTAAAATTTGAAAGTGAGTTCCAAGAATTATCAACAGGTGGTGCAATATCTTATATTGAAGTTCCAAACATGAAATATAACTTACCAGCTTTAGAATCTGTTGTTAAATTTATTTATAATAATATACAATATGCTGAATTTAACACAAAATCTGATTATTGCCATGTATGTGGTTTTGATGGTGAAATTTTAATTAATGATGATAATGAATGGGAATGTCCAAATTGTGGAAATAAAAATCATGCTAAATTAACAGTAGTAAGACGTACATGTGGATATTTAGGAGAAAATTTCTGGAATGTTGGAAAAACTAAAGAAATTAAAGCGAGAGTTACACATTTATAAAAATAATAATTAAATATAAACTATAAAAGGGGACATAACTATATGAATTATGCAGATATAAAAACAATTGATATACAAGACGGTTTAGGTGTAAGAGTAGGAGTATATGTAAGTGGATGTCATTTTCACTGTAAGGGATGTCATAATAAAGAAGCATGGGATTTTAACTATGGAAAAAAATTTAATGATGATACAATTGAATATATTACTCAATTATTAAATAAAGACTATATTTCTGGTTTATCATTACTTGGAGGAGAACCTCTTGAAAAAAGTAATCAAGAAGGACTATTACCACTAGTAAAAAAGTCAAAAGAATTATATAAAGACAAAAATATATGGTGCTATACAGGTTATGATTTTGAAAAAGATATTTTACCAGAAATAATAAACGAAAATTCCAATTCTACTCTAAAAGATATATTAAAATATACAGATGTGCTTGTTGATGGAGAATTTATAGAAGAACAAAAAAGTAAAACTTTAAAGTTCAGAGGTTCTAGTAACCAAAGAATTATAGATGTACAAAAAAGTATAAATGAAAAAAGAGTTGTACTATATGATAAAGTATAAAAAAATACTGTAATTATTACAGTATTTTTTTATTAATAATTATAATTGCTTATAATTTAAGATTAGCTATTTACAGCTGAGTTGTTTATTTACAAAATAGCTTAGATGTGTTAAAATAAATCATATTATATTAGGAGGAACAAAATGCTAGATGCATTATTAGATACAATAATAGATTGTTTAAAATTGCTTCCATTTTTATTTATAACATATTTATTAATGGAATTATTAGAAAATAAGGCAGGAGATAAGTCTTTAAAATTAATTAAAAAGTCTGGAAAATTCGGACCTATTTTAGGAGGATTACTTGGTATTGTTCCACAATGCGGATTTTCAGCAGCAGCAGCAAATTTATATGCAGCTAGAATTATTACATTAGGAAGTCTTATTGCAATATTTTTATCTACTTCAGATGAAATGCTTCCAATATTAATATCTGAAGCGGTACCTCTTAATTTAATTATCAAAATATTATTAATAAAGTTACTAATAGGAATATTTTTTGGATTAATTATTGATTTTATTTTAAGGAAAAAGAATAGTAAAATACATATTCATGATTTATGCGAAGATGAAAATTGTCATTGCGAAGAAGATGGAATTATAAAATCATCAATTAAACATACATTACATATATTCATTTATATATTTATTGTAGTATTTATTTTAAATATATGTATATTTTTAATAGGAGAAAATAATATTGCTAATTTAATTATAAGTATTCCAATAGTAGGGCATATTATATCTGCTTTATTAGGAGTTATTCCTAATTGTGCATCATCAGTAATTATAACTCAGTTATATTTACAAAATTTAATTACATTAGGCTCTTTAATAGCCGGGTTATTAGTTAATTCAGGAATAGGAATGCTAATATTATTTAAGGTAAATAAAAATAAAAAAGAAAATTTATCAATTCTTGGTATATTATTGTTAATAGGTGTTATTTCCGGGATAATAATTGATTTTTTTTAATGAGATAAATTTTATTGTAGAAGTTTAGGCTAATAATTACATTAGCCTAATGCTTATTATTCATATAAAGAGTAACAAAATAAAATTCAATTTACAAATTATAATTTAAATTGTTTATTCTTTTATTACATTAGATAATTTATGAATTGCTTTTGTTTCAATTCTAGAGACATAAGAACGACTAATTCCAAGCATTTCTGCAATTTCATGTTGAGTTTTAGGTTTTGTTCCATTTAAACCAAATCTTAATTCTAATATTGTTTTTTCTCTTCCTTTTAATATTTCTTTCATTTTTAAATAAAGCTCTTTAATTTTAAGTTTTAAATCAATTTCATCATCAACACACATCTCTTCTTTTTCTATAACATCAATTAATGTAATTTCATTATCATCTTTATCTTTTCCAATTGCTTCATTTAAAAAAACTTCAGCTTTTGTTTTTTTACTACTACGTATAAACATTAGAATTTCATTGTCAATACATCTAGCAGCATAGGTAGCTAATTTTATATTTTTAGTGTTATCAAAGCTATTTATTGCTTTTATCAGTCCTATTGTTCCAATAGATATTAAATCATCTTGATCAATATTTGTAGTAATATATTTTTTACTAATATGTGCAACAAGCCTTAAATTTCTTTCTATTAATAAATTCTTTGCATCTTCATTTCCATTTATCATATCTTCAATACATTTCTTTTCTTCTTCAGGTGGTAGTGGTTCAGGAAACAAATTTCCACTTTGTATGTAGCCAAAAACTATAACAGCATTTTGTAAAAATCCCAATAATCCAGTTAAAAGAGTAAGCATATTAAAGATAACACCTCCAAAATATTTTAGATATTTATATGAAAATATATGCTCCAAAAAAAAGAAAAGTGCCTGACCGAATGAAAATCTTGCAAATATATAATATTTATCATAATACTTAGAACTAATTAAATGGATTATAATTAACTTATAAATATTAAAATTTTAAATATTTATAAATAATTTCAATTACTTGAAATTATACATTATTTATTGTAAAATATTAGTCAGTAAATTGCTTGTTATATAAGGAGATAAGAAATTGATTGATATAGAAGAAAATAAAAGAAAGTTATTTGAATTAACTAAAAAGGTAGAGGATATATGTAATTCTATAAATATAGATAAATTGGAGGAGAAGGCAATAAATTTAGAAAAAGAAACCTTAAAAGAAGGTTTTTGGAGTGAAATGAAAACATCAAATTCAATTTTACAAGAATTAAAATTAATAAAATCTAGAATAAAAAAAATAGAGGAAATAAAAAAAATAATAACTAATATAGAAGATATTATTGAATTAATAGAATTAGAACAAAATGAGAACTTTGAAAAAGAATTTATAAAAGAAATAAATAACTTACAAAATTGTATTGATAAATTTGAAGTTCAAATGTTGTTATCAGATAAATTTGATAAAAATAATGCAATAATTACATTACATCCTGGTGCAGGTGGAACAGAATCTCAAGACTGGGCCGAAATGTTATATAGAATGTATTCAAGATGGGCTAATAAGAATAATTATAAAGTAAAAGAAATTGATTATTTAGAAGGTGACGAAGCTGGTTTAAAAAGTGTTACATTTCTAGTAGAAGGTGATTATGCATATGGTTATATGAAATCAGAACAGGGAGTACATCGTCTAGTTCGTATATCTCCTTTTGATGCAGGAGGAAGGAGGCATACTTCTTTTGCTTCTGTTGAAGTTTTACCAGAAATAACAGATGATATAGAGTTGGAAATAAACCCGTCAGATCTAAGAATAGATACTTATCGTTCATCTGGTGCAGGAGGCCAACATATAAATAAAACAGATTCAGCTGTTAGAATTACACATATCCCAACAGGAATTGTTACTACATGTCAATCAGAACGTTCACAGATTATGAATAGAGAAAGTGCAATGAAGATGCTTAAATCTAAATTATTAGATTTAAAGGAAAAACAAAATAAAGAAAAAATAGAAGATTTAAAAGGAGATCAAAAAGAAATAGCATGGGGAAGCCAAATTCGATCTTATGTATTTTGCCCCTACACATTAGTAAAAGATCACAGAACAAATTATGAAACAGGCAATATAGAAGCAGTAATGAATGGGGAAATAGATAAATTTATGGAAATGTATTTAAGACAATATATAAAAAATAAGTAATAATTAATATAACAAAAGTGAACTTCTAATATCATCGAAGTTCACTTTTGTTATATTAAAAAAATTTTTATTATTTTAAATATACAATTGTAACACCCATTTCACCTTCACCAAAAGTACCAAGTCTAAAATTCTTCACATGGGGATGTTTTTCTAGAAAAGCATGTATACCGTTTTTTTAACTTTCCAGTTCCTTTACCATGTATAATTCTTACTTGTTCCATATTTACTAAACTACAATTATCTAAAAATTTATCAATAATGTATATAGCTTCATCAATTGTTAAACCAATAACATTTATTTCAGTAGATATATTTTTTTGTTTTAAATCTATCGTAGAAATTTTTGTTTCATTTTTATTATTTTCATTTTGCGAATTGTCTAAACTTAAATTATCAATAGAAATATTTAGCTTTGTATTACCAACTTGAACCTGAACTTTGTTATTTTTTGCTTGCCCAATAACAACACCTTTTTGATTTAAACTATTAATAATAATTTTTGTTCCTTTTTGTATATTAGATGAAGATAAAGAGGATAAAGTATTTTCATCATTTTTAAAGTTACTCAAACTTTTAATAGATTTATTTAAATTGTTTCTTAAATTATTTAAGTTTTTTATTGAATCTGAAGAATGAATATTATTAAATTCATTCATCTTTTTTATAATATTTGTTGCTTCATCTTTTGCTTCTAGAAGAATATTACGAGCTTCAATTTTAGCGTTTTCTATTATTTCTTTTTCTTTATTTTTTAAATTTGAATTATCTTTTTGTAATTCTTTTTTTAAATTTTCTATCTTTTTGGAATTTTCTTCTATTTTTATTTTTTCTAAATTAATTTGCTTTTGAGTATCGTAAATATTTTTTAAAACATCTTCTATTTTAATATCGGTTGAATTAATTAGAGAAATTGCTTTATCTAGTATAGAAGTTTTTAATCCTAATTTTTTTGAAATTGCAAATGCATTACTTTTACCAGGTACTCCTAAAATAATATGATATGTTGGCTGTAAATTTTCAATGTCAAACTCTGCACTTGCATTCATATAACCTTTATGTGTTAATGCATAATTTTTTATTTCTTGATAATGTGTAGTAGAAATACATAAACTACCTAGATTATTAAAAAACTCTAAAATACTAATAGCCAAAGAACTGCCCTCAATAGGGTCAGTTCCAGAACCTAATTCGTCTAATAATATTAAGCTTTGATTAGTTGCATTATTTGTAATTTCTACAATTTTTTTCATGTGAGAAGAAAAAGTGCTTAATGATTCAGATATACTTTGCTCATCCCCAATATCTGCAAATATATTATCGAAAACATAAATGCTACTATCTTCATGAGCTGGAATCATGAGTCCACTATATGCCATTAAATGCAAAAGCCCAATTGTTTTTAAAGTAACAGTTTTTCCACCAGTATTTGGTCCTGTAATAACTAATGTAGAATAAGATTCTCCCAAAGATATATCAATAGGGATTACACTTGATTTATCAATAAGTGGATGTCTGGCTTGTATTAAATTAAATGTTTTATTATTACTAATAATTGGAGATATTGCATTTATTTCTTTAGCATATTTTGCTTTTGCAAATATAAAATCTATTAGTCCTAAAAGACGTACATTATTTTCCAATTCATCTAATATTGTAATAAGTTTATTTGATAAAATTGAAAGAATTTTTTCAATTTCAATATTCTCTTTTATTTTTAGGGTATTCATTTCGTTATTCATATCGAAAATAGATGTAGGTTCAATAAAAACAGTAGAACCACTAGAAGATATATCATGAATGAAACCATTAATGTTACTTTTAAATTCTTCTTTTACAGGAATAACAAAACGATTATCTCTAATAGTAATAATATTATCCATTAAATACTTAGAATAAGTAGGAGAATGAATAAAATGGTTTAATTTATCTTTAATATTTTGCTCTAAAACTTTTTTAGATTTTCTAATTTCATAAAGTGTAGTAGAAGCTTTATCATCAATTGTATTTTCATCTATTATTTTTAAAAATATATCTTTTTCTAAACTTAAGTTTGAATATAAATTATCAAAAAATGACTTAATTGCATAAAAATTTAACTCATTATTTTTATTAATATCATTAAAAAATAATAAAAGTTCTCTAGACATTTTTAGTATTTGAGCTATATCCAAAAGTTCTTTAGCAGATAAAATATTATTACTAGAAAGCTTTTTTAAATGAAGAGATACATTATTAAAATTTTCAATTGGAGGATTTCCATATTTATAAAGTATTTGAAATGCCTGATTTGTTTGAAGTAGTAAATTGCTAACAGTATTAACATCAAATGAAGGTGTTAAGTCTAACGCAAATTGTTTTCCAATATATGTTTTGGTATAGTTACTTAATATTTCTAAAATATTATAATATTCTAATTTTTCTAAATAGTTATTTTTCATAGAAACCTCCATTAAAGAAATTATGAAATTTATATCTTAAAGTATTTAATAGATATATTATACAATTTTTTGAATGTTTAATCAATAGTTTCTTACTCCAAATACTTGCGTTTAGGTTATTGGGTATTTATTTTAAATTCAATTATTTTATAGATTAATTGTAATTAATTTATATATATAATAATTAGAAAATAATGCTTGCAAAATAATTATGAATAATGTAAAATAGAAAATAAAAAAAGGAGAAAAAAATGGCAGAATTAATTAATGGAAAAGAGTTAGCAAAAAAAATAAGAGAAGGTTTAAAGGATGAAGTTCAAGAACTAAAGCAAGCAGAGATATATCCAAAATTAGCGGTAATTATGGTAGGAGATGATAAAGCATCTAAAATATACGTTAGAAATAAAAGTAAAGCATGTGAGGATGTAGGAATTGAATATGAAGAATATCTATTACCGGAAAAAACAACAATGAAAGAATTATTAGATTTAATAGAAAAATTAAATAATGATGAAACAATACATGGAATATTAGTACAAAGTCCATTACCAAATGGATTAGATGCTAATGAAGCATTTAGAACAATTTCACCTAAAAAAGATGTAGATGGATTTAATCCAATTAATGTTGGAAAACTAAGCCTAAATCAAGACTGCTTTGTATCATGTACACCATATGGAATAATAAAAATGTTAGAAAACTATAATATTCCAATTGAAGGAGCACATGCAGTTATTGTAGGAAGAAGTAATATAGTAGGAAAGCCACTTGCAAAGTGTTTATTAAATAAAAATGCTACAGTAACGGTATGTCACTCAAAAACAAAAAATTTACAAGATATTACAAAACAAGCAGATATATTAATAGCAGCAGTTGGTAAACCAAAATTTATTACAGCAGATATGGTTAAAAATAATGCAGCAGTTATAGATGTTGGAATTAATAGAACAGAAGAAGGACTAATAGGTGATGTTGATTTTGAAGATGTTGAAAAGAAAGCATCATATATAACACCTGTACCAGGTGGAGTTGGACCAATGACAATTGCAATGTTAATGAATAATGTTGTAAAATCAGCCAAACAACAATAAAATATAAGGGGGAATAAAAAGGGAGCGTAAACACAAATACGCTCTTTTTATTTAATGAAAAATTACTCATAAATTTTATTTTTAATTTTATAGAAAAATTATATAAAAAGGAATTATTGTAAATATGAAATATAAAGTTATTAAAATTAATATAAATAGCAAATGGTATCCAGAAAAATTGAGAAACATAAGTAGTCCTCCTAAGCAATTATATTGCCTAGGAAATATAGAATTATTAAATTCTAAAAGTATTGCTATCATTGGTTCTAGAAACTACAGTAATTATGGAAAAAGAGTATGCAGAGAGTTTTCATCTAATTTAGCAAAAAATAATATTTGTATTATTAGTGGTTTGGCTAGAGGAATTGACTCCTTTTCACATATGGCGTGTTTAGAGTCAAGTGGTAATACAATAGCTGTTTTGGGTAGTGGACTTAATATTATATATCCTAAAGAAAATGAAGAGTTATTTAATAAAATTATAAAAAATAATGGTTTAATATTAAGTGAATATCCATTAGATACAGAACCAGCAAAACAAAATTTTCCAGCAAGAAATAGAATTATTAGTGGACTAAGTGATGGTGTATTAGTAATTGAAGCAAGAAAAAGAAGTGGTACTAATATAACTGTAGAATTTGCATTAAACCAAGGAAAAGATGTTTTTGTTATACCAGGTAATATCTACTCCAAAACAAGTGATGGTACAAATTTTTTAATAAAAGAAGGAGCTATACCAGTAACTTCATATGAAGATATATTGCAATATATGGAATTTTAGACATAAAAATTTATTAAAATACTTGATTTTTGTTATAATATATAGTAAAATATCATTATTAATAAAAGTTACCTTATACTTAGCTTAAAGAGCTTACACCGCTTAAGTTCAGTTTAAGGCATATAAGAATATAGGAGGTGTTTTAAATGACAAAGGAAAAAAAACAAGAAATAATTTCTACTTATAAAAGAGATGAAAAAGATACAGGTTCTTCAGAAGTTCAAATAGCTTTATTAACAGAAAGAATTACAGAACTTACAGAACATCTTAAAGTTCATACTCATGATAACCATTCTAGAAGGGGTCTTTTAAAAATGGTTGGTAAAAGAAGAAATTTATTAAACTATTTAGCAAAAACAGATATTCAAAGATATAGAGATATAGTTGATAAATTAGGATTAAGAAAATAATCTATTATATAGGGCGCTTGAATAATTCAATCGTCCTATATTGCGTTATTAATATTTATCATATTTATTAGAGGTAGCTTATATAATGTGTTTTTAATTAAAATAAGTATTTAACATTAAAAATATATTATAAAGGTTACAATCTAATACATGATAAATTTAAAAATTCATTTAAAGGAGAGAAAAAATTTATGTTTAAAACTTATGAAATGGAATTAGCAGGAAGGAAGCTTGTTATTGAAACAGGAAAAATAGCCAATTTAGCTAATGGCAGTGTTGTTGTTAAATATGGGGATACAGTTGTTATGGTAAATGTTACAGCATCTAAAGAGCCAAGAGAAGGAATAGATTTCTTTCCACTATCAGTAGATTATGAAGAAAAACTATATGCTGTTGGAAAAATACCAGGAAGTTTTCAAAAAAGAGAGGGTAAACCAGCAGATAAAGCAATTTTAACATCAAGAGCTATAGATAGGCCTTTAAGACCTTTATTTCCAAAAGATTTTAGAAATGATGTATGTATTGTCGCAACTGCATTATCTGTAGAACAAGATAATTCACCAGAGGTTGCAGCAATGATAGGTGCATCAGCAGCACTTTCAATATCTGATATTCCTTTTGGAGGACCAACAGCTGCTGTTAATGTTGGTTATGTTGATGGAAACATTATTATTAATCCTACACAAGAGCAAAGAGAACATAGTGATTTAACTTTAACTGTTGCAGGTACAATAGATAAAATTGCTATGATTGAAGCTGGAGCAAATGAAATTCCAGAAGATATAATGTTAGAAGCAATAAAACAAGCACATGTTGAAATAAAAAAGGTATGTACTTTTATTTCAAATATTAAAGAAGAAATTGGAAAACCAAAATTCGAATATAAATCTTTTGCAGTAGATATGAATGTATATAATGAAATAGAAGCTGAATTTAAAGATAGAATGTACAAAGATGTACAAGCTCAAGATAAAATTGATAGAGATGTTGCTATAGATAAAATTTCAGAAGACATTATTGATTTTTACACAGAAAAACATGGTGAAGAAGAAACAATAGAAAAAATGAGTGATATTAAAGAAAGTATTCATGATTTAGAAAAAAAATGTGTCAGAGAAATGATACTTGAACATCATATTAGACCTGATGGAAGAAAAATAGATGAAATAAGACCTTTGTCTTGCGAAGTTGCTGTTCTTCCTAGAGTACATGGTAGTGCAATTTTTACAAGAGGTAGAACTCAAGTAATGTCTATTGCAACATTAGGAATGAAAAGTGAAGAACAAATATTAGACGGAATTGATGAAGAAGAAGCAAAAAGATACATGCACCATTATAATTTTCCAGCATATAGTGTAGGAGAAGCAAGACCATCTCGTGGACCAGGAAGAAGAGAAGTAGGACATGGAGCACTAGCTGAAAAAGCATTAGTTCCTGTACTTCCATCTGAAGATGAATTTCCATATGCTATTAGAGTTGTATCAGAAGTATTAAGTTCTAATGGTTCAACATCTCAGGCAAGTATTTGTGGTAGTACACTTGCTTTAATGGATGCAGGTGTTCCAATAAAAGCTCCAGTTGCAGGTATTTCAACAGGATTGGTTACAGATAAAGAAAATCCAAATAGATATGTAATGATTACAGATATTCAAGGTTTAGAAGATTTCTTTGGAGATATGGATTTTAAAGTAGGTGGAACACATAAAGGAATTACTGCAATACAAGTTGATATTAAAATAGATGGCTTAACATATGATATTATTGCAGAAGCATTTGAAAGAACTAAAAATGCAAGAAAATATATATTGGATGAAATTATGTTAAAGCAAATTGCAGAACCTAGAAAAGAAATTTCTAAGTATGCTCCAAGTATACAAAAAACAACTATAAAAGTAGACAAAATAAAAGATGTAATTGGTCCTGGTGGAAAAATGATAAACAAAATAATAGCTGAAACAGGAGTAAAAATTGACATAGAAGATGATGGTAGAGTATTCATATATTCAACAGATTTAGAAGCAGGAAAAAAAGCATTAGCAATGATTCAAGATATTGTTAGAGAAATTGAAGTTGATGGAGTTTATGAAGGAACAGTAACAAGAATTATGCCATTTGGAGCTTTCGTAGATGTTGGTTCTGGTAAGGAAGGATTACTTCACATTTCAAAAATATCAAAAGAAAGAATTGAAAATATTGACAAAGTATTAAAAATTGGAGATGTTGTTACTGTAAAAGTATATGAAATAGATGATCAAGGAAGAATTAACTTAATTACAAAAGAATTAGATGATATAAAGCAACAAGAGAAAAAGGCAAAACAAGAAAAAAATGAAGATTAGATATTTTTAAAATTACAATTATTAAAAAATTTGCAAAAAAATTACAATTATAGTATAATAGAAAAGTACGAACAATATTATTAAATATATAATAATATAGTTGAAAGGAAGAAAAAAATGGAATTTTTATATATACTACAAGAAGTATTAATATGGACTACTACAATTTTTTGGTTTTATCAATTTTTTATTAGCATATGTTCTTTTATAAATTTTAAAGAAAAACCTATAATAGAAGAAAAAACAAATCGTTTTATGGCAATAATTCCTGCACATAATGAAGAAAAAGTAATAGAGAATTTAATTTTAAGCTTAAAGAAGCAAGATTATCCAAAAGAAGCTTATGATATTTTTGTAATTGCAGATAATTGTACAGATAATACTGCAAAAATTTCAAAAAATGCTGGAGCAATTGTTTATGAAAGATTTGACTCAAGAAATAAAACGAAAGGAGCCGCACTTAACTGGTTTTTAGCACAAAAAATTGAAGAAGATGCTCCATATGATGCATTTTGTATATTTGATGCAGATAATATTGTTGATATTAATTTTCTAAAAAATATGAATATAAAATTATGCCAGGGAGAAACTGTTGTCCAAGGATATAGAGATATTAAAAATCCAACAGATAGCTGGGTTACAGCAGGATATGCAATCTTTTATTGGACTATGAATAGATTTTATCATTTAGCAAGATATAACTTGGGATTATCTCCGTTAATTAACGGTACAGGTTTTATGGTTAAATTTGACCAAATAAAACCTGATGGATGGAATACAAAAACATTAACAGAAGATATTGAATTTTCTTTAAAACAAATTATAAAAGGCAAAAAACTAGGATGGGCAAAAGATGCTATTGTATATGATGAGCAACCAGTTGATTTTAAACAATCATGGTCTCAACGTTCAAGATGGACAGTAGGTCATATTCAATGTATGAATCAATACACTAAAGATTTAGCATTAGCAGTTAAAAAGAATAAAACTGTTATGAATTTTGATGGTTTATTGTATATTATAGGAAGTATACCAATGTTTATTGCTACTTTAGCATTATTATTAGTTAATGCAATATTATATTTCGGACATGGTTTATCAGCAATTGATTTAATAAATAGTTATATTAGATATATTATACCTACATTTATAGTACCAATTTTTACAGCTATTATAATTATGAAGTTAGAAAATAAAAAGATAAAACCAATGGCAAAAGGGTTGCTTTTCTATCCATTATTTTTAGCTTCTTGGCTTGCTATAAATTTTAAATGTTTATTTAAACGAGACATAAAATGGGAAAAAATACAGCATGTTAGAAATATAAAAATTAACGAATTAGAAAATGTAGAAGAACAGTTTTAATTTAAAATAAATATTAATAAAAAGGGGCACATTAAATATGTGTCCTTTATTATAATAAAGTAAATTATATAAAATGTAATTTAGTTGGGTTACTTGACAAATTAATTTAATATAATTAAAATAGTAGTATAAAATAAATATTTGTGTAAAAAAAGGAGAAAAATATGGGAAAACTATTTGTAATTGATGGAACTGATGGTAGCGGAAAACAGACACAATTTAAAAAATTACAAGAAAGGTTATCTAAGGAAGGTATTAAATATAAAACGGTTAGTTTCCCTAATTATGATTCACCTTCTTCATCTCTTGTTAAAATGTATTTATCTGGTGAGTTTGGACAAAATGCAAAAGAAATAAGTCCTTATATTGCATCTACATTTTATGCAGCAGATAGATATGCTACTTTTCAAAAAGGATTAAAAGAATATTATAATAATGGAGGAATCATTTTAGCAGATAGATATACAACTGGAAATATGGTTCATCAGGCAGGAAAAATTAAAGATATTAAAGAAAGAGAAAAATTTTTAAATTGGTTATGGGATTTTGAGTTTAATCTATATAAACTTCCTATTCCAACTAAAGCATTTTTTTTGAATATGCCTCCAGAATATGCTTTAAAGTTAATACAACATAGAGAAAATAAATTTACACATGAGCAAACAAAAGATATTCATGAAAAAGATAAAAATCATATTATAGACAGTTATAATGCTGCATGTAGTTTGGTAGATAAGTATAACTGGTATGAGGTAAAGTGTGTTAAAAATAATAAATTAAGAACTGTGGATGATATACATGAAGAAATTTTTAGAGAAATTATTAAATATATAGGAGAATAAAGTGAAAAAGATACTTGAACTATACAAAAAATATGAAGAAGTTATTAATTATTTAATTATGGGAGTATTAGCTACAATTGTTAATTTAGGAGTAAAGTATGCTTTGTTATTTACAATATTAAAAGCAGAAGATCCAGCACAGTTACAAATTGCTGTTATTATTTCTTGGATTGCTGCATGCTTGTTTGCATATTTTACAAATAGAATTATTGTTTTTAAAAGTAAATCAAAAGAAATTTTAAAAGAATTTATATCTTTTTTAAGTGCTAGAATATTAACACTTGGAATGGAAATGCTAATTATGTTTATTTTTGTAACAGTATTGGGCTTAAATTCCGACTTATGGGTTGTTATATGGTCAATTATAGCACAATTTGTTGTTATTGTAGCAAATTATATTTTTAGTAAATTATTTATTTTTAAAAAGAAATAAAATTTTATTATAAATATTATTAAAATTAGTATTAGTAGGAGAAAAAAATGAAAAAAATTAATATTATTATACCAGCTTATAATGAAGAAGAATCATTACCGTTTTTATATGAAAGATTAACTAAGTTAATTAATAGTATTGAAAATTATGAATTTGAAATATTATTTGTAAATGATGGAAGCAAAGATAAAACTTTAGAACTTATTAAAGATTATAGAAAAAAAGATAATAGAATTTCATATGTTAATTTGTCAAGAAATTTTGGAAAAGAAATTGCAATGATTGCTGGTTTAGATTATGCAAAAGGTGATGCAGTGATTTTTATGGATGCAGATTTACAAGATTCACCTGAATTACTACCAGAGTTAATAAAATACTGGGAAGAAGGATATGATGATGTATATGCAAAAAGAAGGACTAGGGATGGTGAAACATTTTTTAAAAAGTTTACATCAAAAATGTATTATAAATTATTGCAAAAATTAACAAATATTGAAATTCAAAAAGATACAGGTGATTTTAGATTATTAGATAAAAGATGTGTTAATGCAATAAAAAAACTAAGAGAATCTCAAAGATGTTCAAAAAGCATATTTAGTTGGATTGGTTATAAGAAAAAGGAAGTATTATTTGATAGAGAAGCAAGGGTTGCTGGAAAAACAAAATGGAATTACAAAAAATTGGTAGATTTAGCAATTGATGGAATTACATCTTTTACAACATCTCCTCTTAGAATTTCTACATATATAAGTATGCCAACATTTTTAACTTTATTTATTTATTTTATATATGTAATTGTTAAATCATTTGCTATAAACGAACCAATTCAAGCTTTTCAAGCTATTATTTTAATAAATTTATTCTTTTTTGGTATTATAATATTATTAATTGGAATTATTGGAGAATATCTAGGAAGAATATTCAATGAAACAAAAAATAGGCCATTATATTTTGTTGATGAATATAATGATACAAAAGAAACAAATGAATAATTTGTAAATGTTAAATTTAAAAAAATAATATTATAAAGTATAAATAAAAATTTGTTTTGAAATAATATTATTATAATATACTTTAAAGGTATTATTAAATTAATTATAAAGGAGGAAAAGATTATGTTACCAAGAAAAAATTCATATGGATTTTTTGATGAAATGTTTGATGATCCATTTTTTGAAAGAGGTTTTTTAAAAAAGGAAAATTCTATTATGAAAACAGATATTAAAGAAAAGGATGGAAACTATATTTTAGAAATTGATATGCCAGGATATAATAAAGAAGATATCAAAATTGAATTAGAAAAAGGATATTTAACAGTTACAGCAAATAAAGAAACAACAAAAGAAGATGAGAATGAAAAAGCACATTATATTCATAAAGAAAGATTTTACGGAACTTGTTCAAGATCATATTATGTAGGAGATAATGTAACAGAAGAACAAATTAGTGCAAATTTTAAAAATGGAATATTAAGTATAACTTTTCCAAAAGATAGTGATGAAAAACCAGAAACAAAAAAATATATTCAAATAGGAGAGTAAAACAAATAAAAAGGTAGATAATTTTATCTACCTTTTTTATAACTCAATCTAACGAAATCTAAAAACAGAAATTATAACAAATATTATCATGAATATTGACAATATTAATACAATACTACCACCAAATTTGTTTTGGTTTTTATATTCATAAATTCCATAACCCAATGTATCAAATAAAATATAAATTGAAATTAATATAATACTCAAATTCATTTTTATATAAACTCCTTTGTTAATAAAATTTTTTTATTGCATTGTTAGAAGATAACCAGATTTTAGTGTAATATCTGTTGTAACTTGAAATGTACATGAACTATAATTTTTTAACCAATTATAATTATTCCAATCCTCCTGCGTTAAAAAATTACTAACAGCATATTTACCAATTGATGAAACATCACTTTGTAGGTCTTTAGATGTTTTATTTAAATAATTATATAATTCATTTGTTATATAATTTTCTGCAGCTGTTTCTACCTGAGAAATGCTTTCTTGAGTTATTTTACTTTGATTATTATTAAATGAAAGTAATCTACTTATAATATTTACATTTATTTTAACAAAAGGTGAACCATTTTTATCTATATAGACATTTATTTTGGGACTTTTTTGTATAGAAACATATATATCTACATTATTATCATTAAATGGACTTGGTATACTAATAGTACATTCCTGCAGTTCATTTTTTAATATTAGATGACATACAGTTTCCATACCTGTTAATTCGCCTACCAAAACATCATCTCTAAATACTGCAAGACCAAGTAATTCTACTAATGGTTCTTTACTTTCAGATTGTATATTTCCTGCTGTTTTATCTATACCGGTAGCATTTTTATTTGTAAATTCTTTTTTTCCTTTTGGATTACTTACAGTACCTAATGCTGCATATGGTTGGCAAAATGGATCTTTTAAATATGAGTAAAATTGGCTTAATGTTATATTTTGTGAATATCCTGTTTCTTGTTCAGTAGAACTAGAAGTTAAATCAAAATATTTTGCAAGTACATCTTGAGTTGATGGCTGAACAGTATTAATAAAATCTTCAGTAGGAATTTTAGATATTATAATATTACAATCTGGTCTAATTTCAACTTTATTAACAAGCGTATAAATAATTGGTGAAACTCCATTTTTTGCTACGTTTTCAGATATTAATAGAATTTTACAGTGTGAAAGATTAATTTGTTTATTAACATATGTGTTAAGTAAATTTATTCCCATATCTATAGAACTACATTCAACAGTATTTACAATATAGGTAGGACCTCCCTCTGAGCCAGAAGATGTTCCACCGCTACTGCTATCTCCACTTCCACCTTCACCGCTACCTCCAGAAGAATCTGAGGAACTAGATTTAACAGTAGAAACTTGAAAGCTAACTTTATAAGTATCAACTTCTCCAACATCTACACCTATAGCTACAACATAAGCTAAGTCATCTAATCTTTGACTACTAGTTGAATTAGTAAATAAAGTATATAGAAGAGATAATATAATTATTATTATAAATAATTTTCTTAATAAGTTATAATTATTCACTATGATTTATCCTTTCACTTTTATTTTTTAATACATTTTTTATGTTTGCTATAATTAATATTCCAAAACATATAGCTAAAACGAATATAATAAAAATATATTTATAAATTGTAGATTGTATATATCTTACTTGTAAAATATTAGAATATAATAAACTAATTCCAAATAAAATTGCTAAAAAACAATAGGTGAGAGCAGATTTATTTTGTATATTAGTTATTTTTTTAAATATAGATAGTATAAATGTAAGTATTATACTTAAATAAGAAAGTATAGTTAATATCCATATAATAACAAAAAAAGCATCTGTTCTTTGAATAAAATCTCCAAGAGTAATTTCTCTTGTTTGCATATATATTGGTACATTTGAGCCAGAAGAAATTTCTAAAGGAAACATTAGCAATAATGCAATAGTTGCAAGTAAAATAAATATACCCGAAATTGCAATTGATGAATAACCTATTTTGTTAAAATGGTTGAAGTCTTTTAATAAGGGCATAATAAATAATAAAAATACAATATTACTAAACGCATATATATTAGCAGTTCCATTGATAAATATATTCTTTGCTCCATACCCAAAAATAGGAAATATTCTTTCTGGAACAAAATTATTTGCGCTTACTATAAATAAAGCGATTAAAATAACAACTATAGATGGAACAATAATTAAATTGCACTTTATAACTGTTTTTGTTCCTAATTTATTTATAATTCCTGCTCCTAATAGTAAGAAAAATACTAAATACGGAATAGGAGTATTTTGAAAATACATGGTTTTTAAACTCTCAGATGTATTTCTTACAAGTAATGATGCAACAAAAAGAAAGTAAAATATAAATACAATTCCTAGTATAATTTTAAATGTTTTACCAAATGTAAATTCAGAAATATCTATAATATCTTTTCCTTTAAAATTTTTATAAAGTTTATTTAATATAAATATTAATATAAATGCAAGAATAGTGATATAAAATACATTTATAATACTACTAGACCCCTGAGATTCTAAGATTGCTTTAGGTAAAATTAAAATTAAGTGAGAAAGAATAACAATTAAAATAATACATAAAGCTTCTCCAAATCCAATTTTATGACTTTCCATTAGTTACCTCCTTGTTTCCATGTCATACTAATATGAGATTCTTTATTCTTTCTTTTTGTATTTAATACATCTTGTCTTTCTTCTCTTTTCCATATAGGAGATAGGAAATACCCATCATTGTTAATTCTTGTAATAGGAACATAAGGAGATAGATATGGAATACCAAATGATGAAAAATTAGCAAGTAATGCAATATATATAAATAAACCTATTGCAATGCCAATAAAACCAAATAATGCTCCTAAAAAAATAAATATAAATCTTAAAATTCGAAAATGAAATTCTAAAGAATAATTTGGCGCTGAAAATGATGCAAGACCTGTAATTGCAACTATAATAATTGATATTGGACTTACAATACTAGCACTAACAGCAGCATCTCCTAGCACTAAAGCTCCAACTATACCCATTGTTGGTCCAATAGGAGAGGGAACTCTTATTCCTGCTTCATGAATTAACTCAAATGCAATTTCCATTAGAATTATTTCTAATTCGATTGAAATTGGTACGGCTTGTCTTGATGAAATAATTGAAAAAAGTAGTTCAGTTGGTATTAATTCTTCGTGAAAATTTGTAATTGCAATATAAAGTCCAGGCAGTAATACACTAATTGTACATGCAAGTAATCGAACTAATTTTAAAAAATTTGCATATTTAGAATTAATATTCTTATCTTCTGGAGATGAAAGTAAATCAAAAAAAGTGCATGGAACAATAAGACAAAAAGGACTACCATTAACTATAATAACAACTTTTCCATCTAAAATAGAAGAAGATGCATTATCAGGTCTTTCTGTTGAAATTGTTTCTGGTAAGGTACTATTTGTATTTTCTTTGATTAATTCTTCTAATTGTCCAGAAGAAATTATATAATCAATATCTAAATTGTTCATTCTATATTTCACTTCTGCAACTAAATCATTGTTTGCAATGTCTTTTAAATAACATACAGCACATTTTGTTTTGCTAACTGTTCCAACATTAATATTTTCTATTACTAAATTTTCGTTATTTACCATTCTCCTTAACATTGATGTATTAGTTCTAATATTTTCAACAAAAGATTCTTGAGAACCACGAATAACTACTTCATTTTTAGGAGTATCAATACTTCGTCTTTCGTAGCCTTTTACATCAGATAGAAAACATGTATCAATTGTGTCAACAAATAATGCACATTCACCTGAATTAATAGAATTTATAACATCTTTAAATTCTTGTGTTTTTTTTGTATCATTTAAAGGAATTAAACATGAAAATATATAATCTACTAGATTAAATTTTTTTACTTTTTTTACAGTTATGTTATTAGCAACAGCTGTACTAACAACTTCTTCGTTTTTATTAAAAGTATTTGCTCTGCTTTTTAACATTAATGGATGTAAAATAAAACGATTTATACTTTTAGAGTCACTCATACCATCAATATAAACTAGAAATGCTTTATAAACTTTATTCCTAGCTGTTAAATCAAATTCTCTAATTTTTATATCACTATTCATTAAACTATTAAATTTTACTTTTATATATTCTAAATTAACATCAATGCTTGGAAAAATATTTTGGTTTAAATTTTCTAAAGGTTCATTTGAATTAGAATTATTTTGAGTATCATTATTAGATAATCCAAACTCGTATTTTTTTTGAGGAATATATCTAAAAGAATCTGCTAAATAACTAAAAAATTTATTCATAAATTTCTCCATTCTTGAAATAATTATTTCATATAATAAAAAAATTATATTATATGAAATTTATTGTACACAAATAAGCTATACCTAAGAATTATAAAAATTAATGGTCGCTATATTGTTCTATTATTTTCCAAAAAATATAAAATATACAAAAAGATATTTATTTATTATTAATTTTTTGTATAGTTTAGAAAAAAATGCTAAAAATATTTTTATAAAAATATGAAAGGATGGAAAATATATGAAAGTAAAAGATTGCATGTGTGGAGATGTTTATACTTGTACACCAGATACTACTGTTAATCAAGTAGCTAAAATAATGTGTGATAATCACATAGGTTGTGTTCCAATTTGTGATGAACATAATTGTGTAGTTGGTATTTTAACAGACAGAGACATTATATTAAGAACTGTTGCATGTGATAAGGATGCACAAACTACTAAAGTAAGTGATATAATGACATCTAATACTACTTGTTGTGATTGTAATACAGATATAACAGAGGCATCAAAAATAATGGGAGATGAGCAAGTAAGAAGAATTCCTGTAACAGAAAACGGAAAAATTATTGGAATATTAACATTAGGAGATTTAGCAAAAAACAAAGAAATTAACAATAATGAAGTAGGAAATACTGCAGAATGTATATGTGGTTGTGACAAAAAAAATGCACAATAAAAGAATAATATATAGGCAGGTACATTTAACCTGCCTATATATTATTCTTTGCTAAATTTTAATACATAATATGTTTAAAGATAACATAATATTAATATATATAACAATTATATCGGAGGTAATTTTTTGATAACAGATATGAATTATTATAAAAAAGTAACAAAGAGAATTTTTATCATTTTATTAACAATTCTTGGAATATACATAGGCTTTAAATTATCAATTTTTTATATTCCTTTTTTAATTGCATTTATAATTAGTTTACTAATAGAACCAATTATTAGAAAAATAATGAAGTATACAAAATTTACTAGAAAAGTAAGTGCTATTATTACAATGATAATAGTGTTTGGTATAATAATAGCTCTTTTAATTTGGGGAATATCAAGTGTTATAACAGAATCTAGTAATTTATTATCAAGCTTAAATGAATATGTTCAAAAAATAACAAACTTTATTAATAATAAAATATCAAATATAAAATTTGAAAGAATTCAAATTCCTGAAGAGTTAAAAAATATTATAGAAAGTTCAACAAATGATACTATAATTTTGCTAACAAATATAATAAAACGATCTTTAAATAATATTATAAGTTCAATGCAATATTTTCCTAAAATACTTATTTATATTGGTATAACAATAATAGCAACCTATTTTGTATGTGCAGATAAGTTGTATATATTAGACCAAATTGAATATCACTTACCTCATAAATGGGCAAAAAAAGTAGGAATGCATACAAAACAAATTATTTCATCTTTAGGAGATTATTTAAAAGCACAAGCAATTTTAATTCTTATTTCATTTATAATTGTATTAATAGGATTATATATTTTTAAATTTTTAGGTTGGAATATAAAATATCCATTAATAGCAGCATTGGGAATAGGGTTTGTAGATGCTCTTCCAATTGTTGGCTCTGGTACAGTTATGGTACCGTGGGCTGTTATTGCATCTGTAAATGGAAATTTTAAATTAGCAATTGGTTTGTTAATATTATATGTTATTGTAATAGTCGTAAAACAATTATTAGAACCCAAAATAGTAAGTAACCATATTGGAATTCACCCTATTTTTACACTTATAGCAATGTATACAGGATTTAAAATAATAGGTATAATAGGAATGTTTATTGGTCCAATAGCATTAATTATAATTAAAAATATATTTGGAAACTTAATAGACAATGGAGTGTTTAAAACGATTTTAGATAGAAAATAATAAAAATAAGAGATGATTTTAAATATATATCATCTCTTATTTTTTAATATTTTCATTTTATCTTAACCTAAAATAACAGAGGTAGGAATATAAGCATCATCTGGTGGATAAACAAATTCTTCATCTGGTTTTTGAGTTTCTTCTATACTATTAATTTCAATAACAGGTATTTGATTATGATAATATCCCTTTACAATAGTTCCTGAAACATTTACCCAAGTTCCATCTTTAAAGTTTTTAGAAAGATCTGATGTACATAGAAAACCGACAACTACACTTTGTGAGTCAGAATTAATCAACATATCTCTTGCTAAAACAAATTCAGTAGATTTCATATCTTCTAATCTATATACATATCCTGTAAAATTAATAGATTGACCAACATATGTATCTATATTATTATAAACTTCTTCTAAGATGTTTGTGTATTGATTTGCATCAATATTAGCAATATTATTTGAGTTTATATTATCATCTACTTTAAATTTAGATTGATGGAAAATATTAAAAACTGAAAATATTAAAAGAATTGAAGCTATAATTAAAATAAAAGCTAAGGTACCTTTAAATAATGTATTTCCATTTATTTTAAAATTATAAATAAACATATAATTACCTCCATTACAGTAAATATTTAAAGTAATCTTTTAGTTAATATTATGCTTTTATTTTAAGTTATATGTTATATATTCATAATGAGAAATATAAAATTTACAATATAAACTAAAATAAAAAGGTAGTATAAGTGTATATCTCTAAATTAAAAACGATAAATATAAATAATGATACTTTTTTTTATATAAAATTTATAAAAACTCTTTATCTTTTTTTCTTTTTATAATATAATATTATTGCTTATTGTATATATGTTAAAATATTGTATAAATATGCAACAAATATAGAAGACCAATTATAAATTGTTTATTCTTTTAGAAAGGAATTAAATATATATGAAAAAATCTAATAATAAAAGTGAAAAAGTAAATAAAACTGGAACAACTACAAATAAAACAAAACAAAATAAAAACAATAAAAAAAATAATTCAAAAAAGAAGTCTATTGTTAAAAAAGTAATAATTATCTTTGTTATTTTATTAATTATAGGAGCTGGTATTTTAGCTGGTGTTCTTTTTGGATTATTTGGTAATAAATATGCTATTACTAAAGATGATTTAATAATTAAATATGTTAATAGTGTTATTGTTAATGACGATGGTGATTTAATTGCAACTCTTAGTGCTCAAGAAAATAGAAAAATTTTAACTAAAGCAGAAATGGGTGAATATTTACCAAAAGCTTTTGTTTCTATTGAAGACGAAAGATTTTATAAACACCATGGAGTTGATTTAAAAAGAACAGCTGCTGCAGTTGTAACCTTTATATTTAATAAAGGGGAATCTCCTTTTGGCGGAAGTACAATTACACAACAACTTGTAAAAAACATTACTAATGAAAAAGATGATTCAGGCACAGCAGGTGCAATTAGAAAAATTAAAGAAATTGTAAGAGCATATCAAGTTGAAAACATATTATCTAAAGACCAAATACTAGAATTATATATGAATATTATTTTCTTAGGTGGAAAAGTACATGGAGTTGGTATGGCTGCTGAATATTACTTTAATAAAGAAGCTTCAGAGTTAAGCATTGCTCAAAGTGCTTTCATTGCAGGTATTACAAATTCTCCAAATTCTTATAGACCTTTTGATGATAAACCAAATACGGAAACAATTAATAAAAGAACAAAAACTGTTTTAACAAAAATGCACGATTTAGGTTATATTACAGATGAAGAATTTCAAAAAGCAAATGAAGAAGTAGATAAAGGTTTAAAATTTAAAAAAGGAAAATTAATAGATCAATCTTCTTATTCTTCTCATACTGAAGCACTAATTAATCAAATTATTAACCAGTTAGTAACTGAAAAGGGAATGGAAACAGAATATGCAAAAACATATTTATATAGTGGAGGATTTACAATTCATTCAACTGAAAAAGCTTCTATACAGAAGGCATTAGAAGATGAATATTCAAAGAAAACATATCAAGTAAAATCAAGAGAAACAAAAGATAAAGAAACTGGAAAATATGTAACAGCACAATCTGCTACTGTTATAATAGATCAAAAAACAGGTCATGTTTTAGGCAGTATAGGTAATTTAGGTGAAAAAAGTTCTTTTGGTTTACTAAATAGAGCTGTTCAATCTAAACGTCAACCAGGTTCTTCTATTAAACCAATTGGTGTATATGGACCATCTTTAGAAGAAGGAATTATTACAGCTTCATCTGTATATGATGATGTACCAATTTCTTATGGAGATTGGAGCCCTAAAAATGCATATAGTGGTTATAAAGGATTATCTAATATGAGGCAGGCAATAAGAGTTTCTACAAACACAGTTGCTGTTCAAGTATTAGAAGATTTAACTGCTAATAAAGCAATTAAATATATGAAGAAAATGGGAGTTACAAGTTTAAATGAAAATAAAGATAATAATTTATCATTATCTTTAGGTGGAATATATGATGGTATTAGCCCATTACAAATGGCAGGTGCATATGCAACTATTGCAAATGATGGTGAATATATTACACCAACATTTTATACAAAAATGGAAGATAGCAATGGAAAAATAATTATGGAAGCAACTCAAGAAAAAGAAAGGGTATTTTCTAAAGAAAATGCATATATATTAAAAGAACTATTAACTGAACCAACTAAATCTGGAGGTACAGCATCTAATTGTAAAATATCTAAAATGGAAACAGCAGCTAAAACAGGTACAACAACAGATAATAAAGATAAATGGTTATGTGGATTTACACCATATTATACAGCTGCTACATGGTTTGGATATGATATACCAGAAACTGTATATACTACAACATATGCAAGTGTTATATGGAAAAATGTAATGTCTAATATTCATAAAGGTTTAGATGCTAAATCTTTTGAAAAACCAAGTAATATTGTAACTGCAAGCGTTTGCAAAGATTCTGGATTACTTGCAACAGATGCTTGTAAAGATGATCCTAGAGGAAGCAGAGTTTACACAGAATATTTTGTTAAAGGAACGGTTCCTAAAAAATCTTGTTCAACTCATGTATCAGCAGAAATCTGTAAAGAATCCGGAAAAATCGCAACAGACAAATGTACTAAAAAGGAAACTAAAGTATTTATTACTAGAGATACAGACAGCAAGTTATGGAAAAAAGCAGGAGATGCAAAATATATGCTTCCAACTGATGAATGTAAAAAATGTAAAGGAGATAAAAAAGCTCCTACAATTAAGCTAAATGGAAATAGTACAGTTACGTTAAAATTAAATGAATCATATGTTGAACAGGGTGCAACGGCAAAGGATAATATTGATGGAGATTTAACTTCAAAAATAGAAATAAAAGGAAGTGTGGATACTTCTAAAGTAGGAACTTATGTAATTACTTATACTGTAAAAGATTCTAATGATAATATAGCTACAGTTACAAGAAAAGTTATTGTAGAAAGTGCTGCAGTTACAGAACCTCCAACAGATGAAAAAAATGAAATACCAGAAGAGAATAATACTGTTACATAAATAAAAGAATTGAGGAGATATAATGATAAATTTTTATAATACTCTTTCTAAAAAAAAGGAAGAATTTATACCAATTAATCCTAAAGAGGTAAAAATTTATACATGTGGGCCAACTGTTTATTATTATGCACATATAGGAAATTTAAGAGCATATTTATTTATGGATTCATTAAGAAGAGTTTTAAAATATAATGGTTTCAATCTAAAACATGTTATGAATATAACAGATGTAGGACATTTAGTTTCAGATGCTGATGAAGGCGAAGACAAAATGTTAAAGGCAGCAAAAAGAGAAAATAAAGACCCATATGAAATAGCAAATTATTACATGAATAGGTTTTTAAGTGATTTAGATGAACTTAATATTGAAAAACCAGAAATTATAGCCAGAGCAACAGAACATATTAAAGATATGGAAGAATATGTAAAACAGATTATAAAAAATGGATATGCCTATGAAACAGAAAATACAATTTATTTTGATACATCTAAATTAGATAAATACGGAGTATTATCAAATTTAGATGCAGATAACCTAAAGGCAGGCGCAAGAATAAATTTAGACCCTAACAAAAAGAATATTACAGATTTTGCTTTATGGATAAAGGCACCTGAAAATCATTTAATGAAATGGGATTCTTTTTGGGGAAAATGTTACCCTGGATGGCATTTAGAGTGCTCTGCTATGAGTAATAAATATTTAGGAGAAGAATTTGATATTCATACTGGAGGAATTGACCATATACCAGTTCACCATGAAAATGAAATTGCACAGGGAAAAGGTTATTGTGGAAAAATTCCAGCACATTATTGGATGCATGTTGAATTTTTACAAGTTAATGCTAGAAAAATGTCAAAAAGCTTAAATAATTTATACACTCTTGATGATTTAAAACAAAAAGGTTATTCTCCAATGGATTTTAAAATGTTTAATTTATCAACTTTATATAGAAAAGATATTAATTTTACATTTGAGGCAATGGATGCTGCTAAAATATCCTTAAAAAGATTAAAGGAAAGTTACCAAAATCATTTAAAAGGAAATGATATAATAGATCCAGAATTTATAAAAAAATGTAAAAAACAATTTTTAGAAGCAATTAATGATGACTTAAATATGCCACAAGCAATGAGTGTTGTATGGGAAATTGCAAGATATTCTAAAAAATCAAAGCAATTAGCTAATATATTACTAGAATTTGATAAAGTTTTAGGTTTGCAAATTGATAAAAAAGAACAAGAGAATGAATTACCAATAGAAATTAAGGAAATAATACAACAAAGGAAAGAAGCAAGAAATAGAAAAGATTTTAAACAATCAGATGAATTAAGAGATAAATTAATAATGTTAGGTTATGAAGTAAAAGATACAAAAGAAGGAATGGAAGTAATAAAAATTAATTAATTTTAAATAAAAGATTGTTTTTAATAAATATTCAAAATTATAATAAAAGGAGAAAAAAGTAATGTCAGAAGAAGTAAAAAAACAAGGTTTTTTTAAAAATGTATTAAAAAGTATAAAAGATTTTGATAAATACGAAGATTTTGCTTTAGAAACACGTGGAGTAGCTTTTAAATATTTAATTAAATTAATAACTATATTTTGTATTATTATTTCTATTGTTTATACCTATAAAATTGTTGATAATGTAAATAATCTATATGTTGGGCTAAAAGATAAATTACCAGATTTTTCATATCAAGATGGAAATTTGAAAGCAAATAGTGAAAATCCAACAATTATAGAAGATTATGGAAACATGTTAGGTGTAATTATTGTAGATACTCAAACTGATACAAATAAAATACATGACACATATTATAAAGATTATATTGCAAAGTATGGATCTGCATCAATATTTACAGAAAATAGTTTAATACTTTATCGTTCAGAACTTAATGGACAAGTATCTTATAATTATTCAGACTTACTAAGTAGCTATAATATAAATAGTTTTACAAAACAGGATATAATAAATAACATAGATAATATTAATATTGCATCATTCTATTTTAGTATATATATTATGATATTTATTTATTTGTGGATAGTATATTTTATAAGTATTATAATTGATGTATTAATACTTTCATGTTTAGGATATATTGTATCTAGAATGTCTAGGTTAAAATTAAAATTTGCACCTGCATTTAGTGTTTCTATTCATGCTATAACATTGCCAATTTTATTAAATTTAATTTATATTATAGTTAATTTGCTTACAGGTTTTGAAATAAAATATTTTGATATTATGTACAATACAATAGCATATATTTATGTAATTGTTGCAATATTAATGATTAAAACAGATTTTTTAAACAGACAAGCTGAATTAATTAAAATTGCACAAGAACAAATGAAAGTAAAAGAAGACATGAAGGATAAAGAAGATGAGGAAGAAAAGAAAAAAGAGGAAGAAAAAGATAATTCTGTTTGTCCAGATAAAAAAGAAGATAATAATTCTAATGATGAAGAAGATAATAATATAAATTCTAAAAAGGAAAAAAGCAAAAAAGAAAAAAAAGATAAATCATCAGATGAGCCTTTAGGTGATACTTCTTATGATGCTAAATAAATTAAAAATAATTTTTAATATTCTAGAAAAGGAGAAATTATGCCAAAAAACAAAAATAACAATAAAGACAATAACAAAAAAATAAAAAATTTTCTAATTAATTTTATTATAATCTTTTTAACACTTGCTATTATTGGAAGTTTGGTATTTGCTTACTTTTATATTGAAAATAAAAATAAAGATATGGAAGTTGCATATACAGAATTAATTAAACAAATTGATGATGAAAAGATAGAAAAAATTGAAATGACAGCAGGTAGCCAAACTGCAAAAATAACCTACAAAGGTCAAAACGAAGAAGATGAAGGGAAAATTGTTAGTATTCCGGATACAGAGGCATTTACAGAATTAATACAAAAAAAAGTACAAGATGGTAATAATATTGAATTGATTCAAAAACAAACAAACATTTTCTTAAGAATTTCAGCTACATTAATACAATTTATTCCAACACTTGTAATTTTAGCTTTATTTATTCTTATATTTAAAATGCAAGGGTTTGGAGGAGAAAAGAAAATATATGATGGTGAAGAAAATGATACTAATGTAAGATTTGATGATGTTGCAGGGCTAGAAGAAGAAAAAAATGAATTAGTAGAAATTGTAGATTTTCTTAAAAATCCTAAAAGATACCAAGATATGGGTGCAAAAGTTCCAAAAGGTATTTTGCTCTGTGGAAAGCCTGGTACAGGTAAAACTTTAATTGCAAAAGCAGTTGCAGGAGAGGCAGGAGTTCCTTTTATTTCTATGAGTGGTTCTGAATTTATAGAAATGTTTGCTGGACTTGGAGCATCAAGAGTTAGAAAATTATTTGAAAAAGCAAAAAAAATAGCACCATGTATTATTTTTATAGATGAAATTGATGCTATAGGTGCAAGAAGAACAAGTAACAGTGGTGCTGAAACAGAAAATAACCAAACACTAAATCAATTATTAGTTGAAATGGATGGTTTCGAAACTGAAACATCTGTAATTGTTTTAGCTGCTACAAACAGACCAGAGATGTTGGATACTGCTTTATTAAGACCAGGTAGATTTGATAGACAAATTATGATTTCTACACCAGATATAAAGGGTAGAGAAGAAATTCTAAAAATCCATAGTAAAAACAAAAAATTTGAAAATGGAGTTAACTTAAAAAGTATTGCAGAAGATACAGCAGGATTTACTGGAGCAGAACTTGCAAATATTTTAAATGAATCTGCAATTATTGCAACAATTAATAAACATAAATCTATTAAACAAGAAGATATAGAAGAAGCAATAAAGAAAGTAACTGTTGGATTACAAAAAACTAGTAGAGTTATTTCTGAAAAAGATAAAAAATTGACAGCATATCATGAAGCAGGGCATGCTATTGTAAGTAAATTTTTAGAAACAAGTGATGATGTTAAAGAAATATCAATTGTTCCTCGTGGCGTTGCTGGCGGTTATACAATGTATAAAACTGACGAAGATAAATTTTATATATCTAAAACAGAAATGGAAGAAAGACTTGTATCTTTATTAGGAGGAAGAGCTGCTGAAAAATTAGCATTAAACGATATTTCAACAGGTGCAAGTAACGATATAGAAGTTGCAACAAAAATTGCAAGAGATATGGTTACAATTTATGGAATGAGCGATAAAGTTGGACCAATTTCTTTAAAAACAGATAGTCCATATGAATTACAAATATTTGGAGAAAATATTGAAGATGTAGTTGGAAAAGAAATTAAAAAATTAATAGATGAGGCTTACACAAAAGCACAAGATATTTTAAAGAAAAATAGACCAATTTTAGATGCTGTATCAGAAGTTCTTATAATACAAGAAACAATATCTCAGGAAGAATTTGAAGAATTTTTTAAATAATTATAAAATGTAAAGACAGGTAAAAACTGAAGATATTAAAAAAGTATTTACTTTTATTACTTCAGTATAAGCCTGTCTATATTTATATATTTTTGCTATAATAAAATTTTAATTGATATTTAAATAATTAAATGTTATAATGTGTTCATATAATTAAACAAGGAGAATGCAATATGTTATTAGGTAATAATAATAAAATGAAGATATATGCCTTTGTTGGTCCATCTGGAACTGGTAAAAGTTATAGAGCACAAATGGTTGCAAATGAGTACAATATACATTATATTATAGATGATGGCTTATTTATTAAAGATAACGAAGTTATTGCTGGCAATTCAGCTAAAAAGGCTCCAACAAAGATAGAAACTGTTAAACATGCTTTATTCTTAACGAATAATGAAAAAGTTGAAATAAAAAAGGCTATTAAAAAAAATAAACCAGATGGCATTTTAATTTTAGGCACTTCTGACAATATGGTTAAGAAAATTGTAGAAAACTTAGAATTACCTGAAATAGAAAAAATAATATATATTGATGAAATTGCTACAAAAGAGGAAATGGAAACAGCAAGAAGAATTAGAGTTACAGAAGGTAAACATGTTATTCCAGTTCCAACTTTTGAAATAAAAAAAGATTTCTCAGGTTATATTCTAGATCCACTTCAAATATTCAAAACAAAAGGAAGAGGTAGTGAACCTTATATTTCCGAGAAGTCTATTATTAGACCAACCTTTAGTTATTTAGGTAATTTTACAATATCTGATGTTGCTTTTAAACAAATTATTGAACATTTAGCTGATAAAACAGATTTTATATATAAAATTATTAAAACTAGAATAGAAAACTTACCTGAAGGCCCTTCAATATATATGGAAGTTATTGTATTATTTGGTTTTGATTTAATAAAAGGTTTGAAAGACTTTAAAGAAAAAGTTAAAAAAGAAATTGAACGATTAACAACAATGAATGTACAAAAAATAAATGTAGTTGCAAAAGGTATTAAAATTATAGAAAATGAGGAGGAATAGTTAATGGGATATGTAATTGCAGTAGATGGAGCGTCAGGAACAGGAAAAGGAACTGTTACAAGATATGTAGCTGAAAAATTAAATTTAATAACAATTGATACAGGTGCACTGTATAGATGTGTTACCTTAGAAGCATTAAATAAAAACGTTAAATTAGATGATGTAAAAGAATTAGAAAATATTGCAAAAACAATTAAAATTGATTTAAAAGTTGTTAATAATAAACAGCTTGTAATTTTAAATGGAAAAGATGTGTCAATAGAAATAAGAACACCTAAAGTTACAAATAATGTTTCTATTGTATCAGCAGTTAAAGAAGTAAGGGCAGAAATGGTAAAATTACAAAGAAAATTAGCAGAAGGTAAAAATATCATAATGGAAGGAAGAGATATAGGCACAACAGTTTTCCCTAATGCTGATGTAAAAATATTTTTAGAGTGTTCAGCAGAAGAAAGAGCTAGAAGAAGAGTTGAACAAAATAAAGAAAATGGTATTGAAACATCATATGAGGAAGTTTTAAATAGTATAAAAAATAGAGATATGATAGACTCTACAAGAGATGTAAGTCCATTAAGAAAAGCAGAAGATGCAATTGTTGTAAAAACTGATGATTGCAAGCCAAACGAAGGTAGACAAAAAGTTTATGAAGTTGTTTATAAATGTTTAAAGGATAAGAAAATAATAATTTAGGATAATAAATTAGGAGATAATAAATGATAAGAATATTTGTAAAATATGTTGTTAAAATTTTTACTATTTTTTTGTTTAGAGTAAAAACTGTTGGTCAAGAAAATATTGAAAAGGGAAAACCTTATATTATGTGTGCAAATCATTCTAGTAATTGGGATCCACCAATTTTATATTCAGCTACTAAAAGAGAAATGTATATGATGGCTAAAGAAGAGTTATTTAAAAATAAATTTATTTATTGGGCAGCTAAAAAAACAAATATTTTTCCTGTTAAAAGAGGTAGACAAGACATAGAATCAATTAAAAAATCTTTAAAAGTTTTAAAAGATAATAAAATTCTTGCTATTTTTCCAGAAGGAACAAGAAATGGTATACAAAAAAGAGGAAAAATACAAAATGGACCAGCATATTTAGCAGCAAGAACGGGTGTAGAAGTAATTCCTGTTAAAATTGAAGGAAATTTTAAGCCTTTTAGAAAAGTTACTTTGTATTATGGAAAACCTTTAAATTTTGAAAAATATAAAACCAACAAGCCAGAAAAAGAATCTTTAGACCAAATTAGTAATGTAATTACAAAAGCAATTTTTGGTGAAAAAATAGAATATAAGAATGAATCTTCAAAAACAAAGGACACATAAGTGTCCTTTGTTTTTTTATAATAAAAATAATTATTTTCTATAAAAAATTGTTTTTTGGCTGAACTAAAACTGTTTTATAGTTTGAAAATGTAACAAATCCTGGTTTAGAATTCTTTGGTTTTTTTATATTTTTAACAAAAGTATATTCTACTAAAACTTTTGAAGATTCTCTTGATTTTGAGTAATATGCTGCAATAGATGCACATTTATTTATAATACTTTCATTAATTAATTCATTAGAATTTAATTTTAATATTACATGACTTCCATGTATGTCTTTAGCATGAAACCATATGTCATTTTTAGATGCAATTTTAAATGTTAAATAATCATTTTGTCTATTATTTTTTCCTATATATACTGTATAACCATCAATTTCAAGAGTAATTGGAGCCGATGTCTGTTTTACACTTTTGTTTTCTTTTTTTCTTTTTGAATTTTTGTTTAAAATGTTTTCCTGTATTTCTAAATATATGTCATCTATCTCACTAATTTGTGTTGCATTATTTAAAGAATATATAATACTTTCAATGTAGTCTAATTCTTTTTTTGTTTCTTCTTTTTGCTCTGATACAATATTCAATGTGTTCTTTAGTTTATTATATTTTTTAAAGAAAAGATTCGCATTAACTGAGAGAGAATATCTTTTATCTAAATTTATATTAATTGGTTTATTATTATCATAATAATTGTTTAAAGTTATATTATCTAAATTTATATTATTATTTAAATTATATAAATTAGCTGTAATTAATTCACCAAATAATTTATAATCATTCATATTTTTACATTCTTCAAGTTTATAATTAATATTAATTAATCTTTTTTCATATTTTTTTAATATTGTTAAAATAATTTTTAATGCATTATTTTTATAATTCTGAAAAAATTCATTTTTTTCTTTTTTATAATAATAATTATCTATAAATTTATTTATATCTAAGTTTGATTTATTTTCAGATTTTACTATAGTATAATCATTTTTATTGTTAAATTCTATATTTTTACATGTTACATGTAGTGTGTTTATATTTGCAATAGTTTCTTTTATATAATTATAAAAAGAATGTATATCTTGGTTTGTAATATTATTTATATTAATATTTAGTATCTTAATAATATAATTCAAGTATGTTTTACTAAATCCGCAAAAAGTAGAACAAATATAGTTAGTAAAATCATTTAAATTATTTTTTATAATTGATGAAAATTCATCAAAACTAAAATTAGTAATATCAATTTTTTCAGAAATGGGGTATAAATATGGATTAGCAGGTAAAATATTTCTTTCTGAAACGATATGTCTACATGAATCAATAATAATGTTATTATTATTAATTAAAATTATATTACTGTGTTTTCCCATTAATTCTATAATTAATTTTTTATTAATTATATCATTTAATTCAGTACAGCATTCAAATGTAATTGTAATTAATCTATCTAAGCCCAATGTTTCAATATTTATAATTTTTGAACCTGATAGATGTTTTCTTAGTAACATACAAAAAGATGTTGGATTAATTGGATTTGTTTTTTTATTTGATGTTAAATTAATTCTACAATTTGCAGAATTAATACAAATATTTAAATAATATTTGTTATTATTTGAATATATACCCATTATTAATTCATCTTTAGTAGGTTGGTAAATTTTAGTTATTTTACCTGATATTAAATTATTTTTTAATTCATTTACAACTGATTTTGTAATAAAGCCATCAAATGCCATTATAATTCTCCTTTAAAATTATTATTAAAATTATATAATATTTTTAATAACTAATCAATAAATTCTTATAAATAGCTAAAATATTGAATTTTAGTATTGACATTTAAAGAATTACTGAATTATAATACTGTAAAAGGTTATCGGAAGGAATATTAACAATTATGAGTAGCATAAGTACATTTTATACAACAGATAATAATTATAGTATTATGAAAGATGAACAATTAATTGAACTTATTAAGTCAGGCGATAAATATGCTATAGACTTTCTTATTGAAAAATATAAAGATTTAGTTAACATGAAAGTAAGTAAATATTTTATGATTGGTGCTGAAAAAGACGATATTATCCAAGAAGGAATGATTGGCTTATTTAAAGCAATACAATCATTTGATTTAAACAAGCAAAATTCATTTAAAACTTTTGCAAATTTATGTATAGAAAGACAATTAATCACTGCAATTAAAACTTCAAATAGACAAAAACACATGCCACTTAATTCTTCACTTTCGTTAAATTCATCTGTATATAATAATAGCGAAGATAGTGACAATGATACATCTTTAATTGAATTTTTTGATTCTCATGCAACAGAAGATCCTCTAGATACAATTACCAAAAAAGAATATTACCAAAGAATAGAAAATGCAATTGAACAATCACTTAGTGATTTTGAAAAACAGGTATTACAAAGATTTATAAAAGGTGAAAGTTACACTTCAATAGCAGAAAAATTAGATGCACCTGTTAAATCTGTTGATAATGCAATACAAAGAATAAGAAAAAAAGCAGTTAAAAATATTATAGATAAAGAATAAAATAAGGTTTTTCTAGAATAAAAAATAAAAACATAAAATATTGCAAAATATTTATATAAAAATATGCTGTTTCTATTTAATTATTTTAGGATAATCTTAAAAAATGCTTCTATAGCTCAGTAGGTAGAGCACAGCCATGGTAAGGCTGGGGTCGACGGTTCAATTCCGTCTGGAAGCTCCAAAAAAATACAGCTCATTTGAGCTGTATTTTTTTTGAAATAAAAAAGGAGGAATTGAAAAGGAGGAAAAGAAAAAGGTCCAGTGGACCTTTTTCCCGACGCGGCTTGACAATTCCGTCTGGAAGCTCCAAAAAAATGCAGCTCGTTTGAGCTGTATTTTGTTTTGAAATAAAAAAGGAGGAATTGAATATGTATTGATTTCAGTTATATATAAAAGTTAGAATTTAATTGTATATTCTCCAATTAAGTTAAAACTATTGTTAAGTTTTACAAAATTTTGTATAATTATCAATATAATATTCTTTTAGAAGGGAGTTTTAATAATATGGCTAATAAAAAAAGCAATGAAGTAACAATTAGAGTAATAGATTCAAAAGAAAATTTAATAAAAGCATTAATAAATAAAGGATTTAAAAAAGGTAGAGAAATTTCATTAGATGATTATTACTTTATTCCAAACAATATTGATATAAATAAATTATCTACAAGAGAAATTTTGTCAAAGGCTGTTATTATAAGATATATTATTGATGAAAATAAAATAATTAAGAGAATTACTTTTAAAAGAAAAATATAGATGAAAAAGAAAATATACTATCTCAAAATTCAGTAAATTGTGATATAAAAGATATCGAAGATGCAAAAAGGTTATTTAAAGCTATTGAATATTCAGAAATAATGAACATAAAAGAAAATGATATTATTTATTATAAGAATAATTTTGAATTAGCATTGAAATTTATTGAAAATGGTGATTTTTTAGTAGAAATAGAAACTGAGGAAGATACAGAATGGAATACAATCGATAAAATAATAAAAATCTTAGAAAAACTTGAATTACCAATAGAAAAGAATAATTATTTTATAAAAAAGGCTGAAAATACATTAAATAAATTATTGAAAAGATAGTAATATATTACAATCTTTCGATAAATATACTTTGAGGTATACATTGTAATTGTTGATTTTTATTATCTTTATGCTCCTATTGAAGTAAAAAATATTATGAATTGCAAAAGTAACTTGTGATCTAATAGAAAATGGCACATATATTAATTATGATGAAGTATTTAAAAATACATTAGATAAAACATCTGATACTTATAACAACAAAAAACAAGCAACATTTTGGCTCATAACTTTAACAACAGGCTGGGACTATTTGTGTGGACATGAAGAAGAATGGTACTTTAAAATAGATTATTACACAGGTGAAATTCTACAATATGACGTTACGATGTAAAATTAAAGAATAGTATATAATTTGTCAAATTATTCCCTAATTCTTTTATTATTATGAACAGATTTACTATTTATTTTACCTTATATATACCATGAATTGTGCCTAAAGTGAACGAATTTTGCTATTTTTGTTGAAATTTACATAAATAAATGATAAAATTGTATATGATGTAATATTTTGCCAAGTGCAAATTATATACTAAAATTATGGAGGTGTAACTATTTTTCTGTATGTATTTCTATGGGATTTTAAGATATTAAAATTATAATAAGCAACAGGAGGTTTCTTATGAAAAGACTTTTAGTAATGAGCAAAGATGTTAGAAATTTAAATGAACATGAAAGACTCAAATTAATACGTCAATTAGATATTGATAATTCTGTTTTTAAATATGTACAAACAAGATTAAAAAATTTATTAATAGAAATTGGTGGAGATTATAAAGGAAATGTTATTGAACTAATGAATGAAGGATTGCTTGAAGGTTGGTGTTGGCAGACAACTGAATCTTCAATAGTATTTTTTTATGATGATGATTGTATTGAACGGGGAAACTTAACATTTAGTAATTACAAAAAATATTGGCATTCTTGGATTTGTTTTACCTTCAATGACATTGTTTGGGTATTTGATCCATGTTTACAAATACTCATTGAAAAAAATATATATTATCACGTCTTTGAAATAAATGAAATAGCAGGAGTTGTAAATGCAAAATTAGTTAGAGAAGATTTAATATATAGAATAAATCATCATGAAAAGGAAAAGCGCAACGAATCCGAATTTTATATTTCCAATTTATTAGAACAATATATTTCTGAAAGGCAAAAAAATGAAACACTTATTTTTGGAAATGATGATGTAAAATCACCAATGTATAGGAATTATACAGGTTACACCGCTACAATTGATAATGGCACAATTAATACTTTAATTGCACATTATTATTACTAGTTAAAATCAAAACAGCAAAAAGGATTTTTAAACTTTTTGCTGTTTTGATTTTATTTAACAACTATTTTTTTATGTTTTATACTACTATTTGTAATTGTTTGTAGAAAAAGTTAGCTATAAATTAATTCTTTTAATATAATTTTCATCATAATTATCTTTATCTAAATATAAGTCAGGTACCAAAAATCTCATTATTGGCTCCAAAACAAAATACAGCTCGTTTGAGTTGTATTTTGTTTTGAAATAAAAATAATTATTTACAATATTTTTTTATTGTGATATAGTATAATAAAATTATAAAAAGGAGAGCTATTATGAAAATAGGTATAGTGGGACTTCCTAATGTAGGAAAGAGCACAATGTTTAATGCAATTACAAATGCAGGAGCTGAATGTGCAAATTATCCATTTTGTACTATAGAACCTAATATAGGTGTTGTTCCAGTTCCAGATGAGAGACTAGATAAATTAACAGATATATACCATCCTCAAAAAACAACACATGCGATTATTGAATTTGTTGATATTGCTGGACTAGTTAAAGGTGCAAGTAAAGGAGAAGGATTAGGCAATAAATTTTTATCACATATTAGAGAAGTAGATGCAATTTGTGAAGTTGTAAGATGTTTTGATGATTCGAATATTGTACATGTAGATGGTAATGTTAACCCTTTGAGAGATATTGAAACAATCAACTTAGAATTAATATTTGCAGATATTGAAACAATAGATAAAAGACTAGAAAGGGCAAAGAAACAATTAAAAGCTGATAAAAAAGCTCAAAATGAAATTGATGTTTTAGAAAAAATAAAAAATGTATTGGAGTCTGGAAAATCAGCAAGAACTATTTCTTTATCTGATGAAGAAAAAGAACTTATAAAAGATGTATATCTTTTAACAGCAAAGCCAATACTTTATATAGCAAATATTTCTGAAGATCAATTAAATAATGAAGAAAATGATTCATATATTAAATTAGTAAAAGAATATGCTAAAACTGAAAATGCATCTGTTATACCTTTATGTATTAAAATAGAGGAAGAACTTTCTTCTTTAAGCATAGATGATAAAAAAGAGATGTTAGAAGCTTTAGGTTTAACAGAATGTGGTTTAGATAAGGTTGTTAAAGTAAGTTATGATTTATTAGGATTAATGTCTTTCTTAACTGCTGGAGAGCCAGAGGTAAGAGCATGGACTATAAAAAAAGGTACTAAAGCTCCAGAAGCTGCTGGAAAAATTCATTCTGATATTCAAAGAGGTTTTATAAGAGCAGAAATAGTAAGTTATGATGACTTAATAAAAGAAGGGTCAATGAATGCTGTTAGAGAAAAAGGACTTTTAAGAATTGAAGGAAAAGACTACATTATGCAAGATGGAGATATTGTTTTATTTAGGTTTAATGTATAATAACATAATATATTTTTATAAGGAGGAAAAAGTTTATGGAAGAAACTGAAGGAAAAAAGTTAAAAGAAAAGTTATTTAATAAAAAAGAGGTGGGTTGGAATAAGTTATCTAAAGATGAAATTAGCAATTTAATGAAGTTTTCTGATGAATATATGTATTTTTTAAATAATGGAAAAACAGAAAGAGAATGTACAAATTTTGTTAAAAAAATGCTAGAAGATAACGGTTTTGAATCAATTAATAATAAAGAAAACTTACAAGTTGGTGATAAAGTATATTTTATTAATAGAAATAAAAGTTTATATGCAGCTATAATTGGAAAAGAAAGTTTAGAAAAGGGAATAAATATAATAGGAGCACATATTGATTCACCTAGATTAGATTTAAAACCAAATCCATTATATGAAGAAGGAGGATTTGCCTATTTAAAAACACATTATTACGGTGGAATTAAAAAATATCAATGGACAACAATACCTCTTGCTATTCATGGTATTGTTGCAAAAACTAATGGTGAAATTGTTGAAATTAGTATAGGTGAGGCAGATGATGATCCTATTTTTACAATTACAGATTTATTACCACATTTAGCTCAAGAACAAATGGAAAGAAAGTTAAAAGAAGGAATTAAAGGAGAAGACCTAAATTTATTAATTGGTAGTATTCCATTTGACGATAATGAAGTAAATGAAAAAGTAAAATTAAATATATTAAATTTATTAAATGAAAAATATGGTATTATTGAAAGTGATTTTTTAAGTTCAGAACTCGAAATTGTTCCTAATTTTAAGGCAAAATCTTTAGGTTTTGATAAAAGTATGGTTGCAGCATATGGGCAAGATGATAGAGTTTGTGCTTATACAGCTGTAAGAGCACTATTAGATACTAAGATACCACAAACAACATCTGTATTAATTTTATCAGATAAAGAAGAAATTGGTAGTGTTGGAAATACAGGAATGGAATCATTAGTTTTTGATTTATTTGTTTCAGAATTATTAAATAAAACAGGAATAAATAAACCAGATTTAATTAGAAAAGTATTTTGTAATTCAAAAATGTTATCTTCAGATGTTGATGCTGGATTTGACCCTATATATGCTTCTGTATCTGATACTAAAAATTCAGGTTACTTAGGAAAAGGAATTGCTTTAGTAAAATATACAGGGGCTAAAGGAAAATCAGGAGCTTCAGATGCAAATGCAGAGTTTGTAGCACAAATAAGAGCAACATTTGAAAATGGAAATGTTCCATATCAGTTAACAGAATTAGGAAAAGTAGATATTGGAGGTGGAGGTACAATTGCATATATTCTTGCAAATAAAGGTGTAGATGTAATAGATTGTGGAATTCCTGTTCTGTCAATGCATGCACCTTATGAAGTTACTTCTAAATTTGATATTTATTGTGCATATGAAGGTTATAAAGCCTTCTGGAAAATGTAAATAAAAAAATGAGATTATATTATATATATAATCTCATTTTTTTTATTTTTCCTCATCTTTTTTTACTGTCATTACTTCTTTACCATTATAATATCCACAATTTGAACATACTCTATGTGGTAATATTGGCTCATGACAATGTGGACAAGTAGCTAAAGTTTTATTTTCTAATTTCCATGTAGATCTTTTTAAATGTGTTCTTGCTTTTGACCATCTTCTTTTTGGTTGTGCCATTTTTTTCCCTCCTCTGAATAGAATTATATCTATTTATATAATTTTTTTATAAGAAATTTTTGTAAAATTCTATTAGATAAAAATATATTATTTACAAATTTAGTTATGTCTCTTTTTGTGCATAATTAAATCACTATAAGAGTATACAATTTTTTTTTTGATTTGTCAAGAGTAGAGAAAAATTTTTACATGTGCTTACAATTTTTTATATAAAATTTATTTAAATATCTATTTGAAATATGTGAAAATTATGATATAATACAAAAAAATAGTAAGGTGAGTTTATATGAATGTTGTAAGAGTTGATAAAATTAATTATTATTTAGATATAGCAGAAGTTATAGCGGAACGTGGAACATGTTTAAGAAAAAATTATGGATGTGTTATAGTAAAAAATGATGAAATTATTTCAACTGGTTATACTGGTGCACCAAGAGGAAGAGAAAATTGTATTGATTTAGGATATTGTGTTAAAAAGAAAATATATCCAGATGTACGACATGGAGGATATGATGCTTGCAGAAGCGTTCATGCTGAACAAAATGCAATTATAAGTGCGGCTAGAAAAGATATGATTAATTCTACTTTATATTTAGTAGGAAAAAGAAAAGACACGAATGAATATGAACAGGGATCAATGTGCTGCCAAATGTGCAGAAAATTAATTATTAATTCAGGTATTAAAGAAGTAATTGTTAGAGAAAACAAAACAGAATATAATAGAGTAGATGTAAGTGATTGGATTAATCAAGATGATTTATTAAATGGTAAAATTAATTATTAAAGTTAAGAAAGGAATACAATAAAATGTCAAAACCAATTGTAGCAATTATAGGAAAACCTAATGTAGGTAAATCAACATTTTTTAATTATGTTATTGGTCAGCGAATATCTATTGTAGAAGATACACCAGGAGTTACAAGAGATAGAATTTATGGAGATACCAGCTGGAGAGATAAAAAATTTACATTGTTAGATACAGCTGGAATAGAAGAAAGAACAGATGATATTATTGTTAATCAAATGCGAAAACAAGCTAAAATTGCAATAGATATTGCAGATGTAATTTTATTTGTAACAGATATGAAGCAAGGTGTTACAGCAGCAGATAAAGAAATCTCTATTATGCTTAAAAAATCTAAAAAAAATGTAATATTAGTTTGTAATAAAGCAGATAATTTTGGAGAAGAGTCTAGTGATATTTATGAATTTTACAACTTAGGTATTGGTGAACCGTTTCCAATTTCTGCAACAAATGCAAAAGGAATTGGTGATCTATTAGATAAAATATATGAATTATTACCTAATAATGATCAAGAGGATATTGATGAAGATATAATTAATGTTGCAGTAATAGGAAAACCAAATGTTGGAAAATCCTCTTTAATTAATAGAATTTTAGGAGAAGAAAGACTTATTGTAAGCAATATTGCAGGAACAACAAGAGATGCCATAGATTCTTACTATGAAAATGAATATGGAAAATATAAATTTATTGATACAGCTGGTGTAAGACGTAAAAGCAAAATTAGAGAATCTATTGAAAAATTTAGTATTATGAGAACTTTATTTGCAATAGAACGTTCCGATGTTTGCCTAATGCTTATTGACGCAACAGAAGGTGTTACAGAACAAGATGCAAAAATTGCAGGAGAAGCACATGAAGCAGGAAAAGGAATTATTTTAGTTGTTAATAAATGGGATGAAATAGAAAAAGATACGCAAACAATAGAAAAATTTAAAAAAGAAATTTATAATAAATTATCATATTTAAGTTATGCACCAATTATTTTTATATCAGCTAAAACTGGTCAAAGAGTAAATAAATTATATGAATTAATTAATAATGTAGCTAGTCAAAATGCAATTAGAATATCTACATCTGTGTTAAATCAAATATTAAATGAATCAATTTCTTTAGTTCAACCACCAACAGATAAAGGAAAAAGGTTAAAAATATTTTATATGACACAGCCTAGTACAAAACCACCAACCTTTGTTGTGTTTGTCAATAATAAAGAATTATTTCATTTTTCTTATCAGCGATATTTAATGAATCAATTAAGAAAAGAATTTGGCTTACAGGGTACACCAATAAGATTCATTATACGTGAAAAAAAAGAAAAAGATATATAAAAAATATATTAAAAGAAAGGAGATATATGTATGTTAAAATATTATATTGTTATGGGATTAATAGCATATTTTATAGGAAGTATCAATTTTTCTATTTTAATTAGTAAAAAATTTGCTGGATTTGATATTAGAGAAAAAGGAAGTGGAAATGCTGGTACAACAAATATGCTTAGAACTCTTGGAAAAGGAGCTGCAGCAATTACACTTATTCTTGACGTATTAAAAGGTATAATAACAGTTTTTATTTCAATATTTTTTGGTTTTATTTTGCATAAAATATGGGCAATAAATATTGATACATCTATATTAGTTCAAATAGCTGGAATTTTTGTTATTTTAGGACATACATATCCAATTTATTTTGGATTTAAGGGAGGAAAAGGCGTAGCTACTGCATTAGGAATTCTATTGGTTACTAATTGGCATATAGGTTTAATTTGTTTAGTATTTGCATTAATTTTAATTATATTTACTAGAATGGTTTCTGTTGGTGCATTAGGCGCTGCCATTCTATTTCCTGTGTTAACATTATTTACTGACAAAATATATTTTATAGAACCAGGAAATTATATTATATACAGTATTTTAATAGCAGTTATTGTATGTTTTAATCATAGAGCAAATATAAAAAGGTTAATGAATGGTACTGAAAATAAAATATCATTTAAAAATAAAGGAGATAAATAAAATGAGTAATATAGCAGTTATAGGAAGTGGAAGTTGGGGAATGGCAATTGCTATTCATTTAGCAAAATTAGGAAATAATGTAAAAATATGGTCTTTTTTACAGGAAGAGGCTGATATTATAAATAATGAAAGAAAGTGCAAATTTTTACCAAACGTAGATAAGATACCTGATAATATTTATGCAACTTTAAGTTATGAAGATTGTATTAAAAATTCAGAATTTATTTTTCATGTAACTCCATCAAAATTTACAAGAGATACAATTAAACAATATAAAGAATTTGTTACAAATCAACCAATTATTATATGTTCAAAAGGTTTTGAATCTGAATCATTATCAACACTAGATGATGTAATACAGGAAGAATTACCAAATAATCAAATTGCTGTATTTTCTGGACCAAGCCATGCAGAAGAAGTATCTGCAGGTGTTCCAACTGCAATGGTATTAGCATCTAAAAATAATAAACTTTTATTTAAATTACAAGAATTATTAATGAATGAAAACATGAGAGTATACTTATCAAATGATGTAAAGGGAGTTGAATTAGGAGGAGCTCTTAAAAATATTATTGCTTTTTGCGCTGGAATTTTAGTAGGAATGGATTTAGGAGATAATTCTTTTGCAGCTTTATTAACAAGAGGTTTAACAGAAATTGCAAGATTAGGTGAGGCTTTAAATGGAAAAACAGAAACATTTTATGGTTTATCTGGATTAGGAGATTTAATTGTTACATGCTCAAGTAAGTTTAGTAGAAATAGAAAAGCAGGAATTTTAATTGGACAAGGTAAATCTATTGAAGAAACAAGAAAAGAAGTTGGAATGACAATTGAAAGTATAGATAATATTGAAGTAGCTTACAAATTAAAAAATATGTATGGAATAGATATGCCAATTGTAACTGCTGTTTATGATGTATTATACAATGGGTTACAACCTAAAATCGCAGTAAAAAATCTAATGACGCGTGATAAAAAATTTGAATAAAAATTTTTATATTGATTAAAATATTATTAGGAGGTATTAATATGGATTTTTTAAACAAACTATCAAATATAGCAAGTGAAACTTACAAAAAAACAAGTAAAAAAACAGGTGAATTAGCAAAAGAAGCAAAAATAAGAATGAAAATGAATGAAGATAAAGGAAGCATAAAAGATTTATATGAAGAAATAGGAAAAATTGTTTATCAAAAGTATGTTAAAAATGAAGATTTGTCTATCAAAGATGACTTAAATTCATACTGTTCTCAAATTGATGAATTATCAAATAAAATCGAAAAAGCATTAGATGAACTGCTTAGTTTAAAAGGAAAAAGAATATGTCAAAACTGTCATGAAGAAATAGAAAGTAATGTAAAATATTGTCCATCTTGTGGAGCAGAGCAAGCAGATATTATAGAAAAAGTAGAAGATAAAGATGATGGTAAAGAATTACAAGAAATTGAAATAGTAGAAGACGATAAAGAAAATAAAGAAGAATAAAATATATAAATTATGGCAAACATAGATTGTTTGCCTATTTTATCTAATAGGAATTTTCTATTAATTTCCTATTAGATAACGTATTTTTTAATAAGGAAACCTTTCAAAAATATATCTTATAATTTTATCTGCATTATTTTGTGTTATATTTATAAATATATTTTTATCAAAGCTTACCCACATATTAATTTTAAATTTATCATTATTTTCTATTAATGTTCCAATGATATCACTCATTTCTATTGGGTTAGCAAATTCTTTTTCCCACTTTTCATCATTTTCAATATTTATATCTTGTTTATTGTAAAAAATTTTAAGGAATTTTTTTATTTCTCCTTTTTTATCACTATATAAATTTATTGTTGTATTCAAAATAATCACCTATTAATATTATTTGTGTTTTAAAATTTCATATACAGAGAATAAAAGGTAATTTAGTATGAAATAATAATATTGAATAAAAGTAACATGATTAATTCTTTTAGTAATTTATGCTATAAGAAAGGAAACAAAAAGTATGAATAAAAAAGTAATTGCTATATTAAGTATTTTAACTTTTTTATTAATTATTGGAAGTATTATTACATTAGTTTATGCAACAAATAATTCAAATACAAATATAAAAATAGAAAAAACAAATTCACAAATTTTATATTTAGATAATGAAATAACAAAAATTATAAATAATATTAATAATATATCTAAAGATTATAATGTTTTTAATAGAAAACAAGATGTTGACTGGGAAAGTATTGAAAAAGATATATGTAAATTATATTCAAGTTGGAACTCAATTATAATAGATTTTAATAATTTAGAAATACAAAACACAACTTTAACAGATTTTGGTAAAAAATTAGACGATATATCAATTTCTGTTAAAAATAAAAATAAATCTTTAACATTATCTAATTTAGCAGATTTATATTATTTTTTAACATTGTATATAAATTATTATAAATCGGACATTCAATTAAAAAATAATATTAATACTAAATTTTTTTTAATTAAAGCTTATTCTCTTGTTGAAACAAATAACTGGACTTTAATTTATGAAAATTTGGAAAATGCTGTGGAAGCTTATTATAATAATATTAGCTCAATTGATATAAATAATAACAACAAATTTAATAATAATAAAATTTACGTATCCATAAAAGAACTAGAAAATATATCGAGAGTAAAAGATATAGATTTGTTTTATTTAAAATATAGTATTATAATGAATAATTTTAATTATTATGAAGATTGACTATTTTTAATTTATGTAGTAAAATTAAGAATAGTAAGCCGAATAGTCGCTGGTAGAAATCGAGAGGTTCTACGAGAGGAAAGTCCGGGCTCCACAGAGCAATGATGCTGGTTAACGGCCAGTAAGGGAAACCTTAAGGAAAGTGCAACAGAAAATAACCGCTTGATTAATGAAAACATTTATCAAGTAAGGATGAAAAGGCGAGGTAAGAGCTCACCGCTAGTATGGTAACATATTAGGCTGTGTAAACCCCATCTGGAGCAACACCTAATAAAGAGGG
>CANQZV010000002.1 GCA_947628425.1 uncultured Clostridia bacterium
TGCATTTAATTTTTTTGCTAAATTAGATTTTTTTCTAGCTGCTGTGTTTTTTACAATAACACCTTTTGTGCAAGCTTGATCTATTTTTTTAGTTGCCTCTGAAAATAATTTTTCTGATTTAACTTTATCACCTTCAGCAACTGATTCTTCAAATTTTTTTATTGCTGTTCTATATCCTGATTTTATCATATTATTTCTTAATGTTTTTTTCTCTATTACACTAACTCTTTTTATTGCTGATTTAATATTTGGCATTTTAAGTAGCACCTCCTCCTAATAAGACTAAACTATAACATGTAATATTTTAACATACATAATAAAAAAAAGCAAGTATTTTACCAAATATTACATTTGTTTTTACTTATTTTTCATGTTATTATAAGAATAGAGAGAATATTATTTAGAGTGGTACTTTACTCGGATATGGAGGTTTTCTATGATTGATATGATAATTAACCAATTTAAAAATTTAGATTTGAAAATAAAAGTTATAATGAAATATGGATTTGTTTTTTCTCTATTGTTTTGTTTATTATCTGTTTTAGTATTATATACATATCATAGTTTTTATACTATACCAACTGTTTTTACAATAGGAACTATTCTTTTTAAATCATCTATAATGTTTTTTGTAGATTTTACTATTTTAGGTATTGCTTTTGATACAATAAAAAAACAAATGATATAATGAAGTGCTGTTTTTTATTGCTAATTTGAGTCTACAACTATAAGTAGCTGATTTAAAAATTAATAATATTTGTATTATTAATAGACTTTTTTATTATATAAAAGAGAAGGACTAAAAATTTTAGTCCTTCTCTTCTTCTTTTGCAAGCATACATTCTTCATCTATATCTGTTGCAATACACACAATCTTAGCTTTTGTAATATCTAAGTATGTAGCGCATACATTACAGCGTGTATATGTTTTTTTTACACGATTTTGTGAAGTCATATATATTTCATGACCACACTCACATGCTAAGTATGCTTGCGCATAAGGGCATTCTTTTACATTGTACCGTTGTGCAATTTTTCTTTGCACATCTAATGATAAATTTTTTGGTACGATGTCACAAAATGGGCATTTTTTCATACCCGGCCCTCCTTTCAATTTTTATAATAATATTATACTATTACATTTACATAATGTCAAGTGAACAATATTATTTAAAATCTCTATGTCTTTTATATTTTATTTATTTCTTCTTCAAACATTTTATTAAGCATTTGTGGATTAGCTTTTCCTTTTGTTTCTTTCATTGCTTGACCTACTAAATAGCCAATTGCTTTTTGTTTTCCTGCTTTATAATCTGCTACAGATTGTGGATTTGCATCTAATACTTTAAGTACAACTTCTCTTATTGCTCCTTCGTCAGATATTTGTACCCATCCCTTTTCTTCAATTATTTTAGATGGTAGTTTTTCTCCATTTTCAAACATTTCTTCTAATACTTTTTTTGCAATTGAACTACTTATAGTACCTTTATCTATTAATGTAACTAATTCTGCTAAACTTTCAGCTTTAAATGGAATTTGATCTGCTTCTAACTCTTTTTCATTTAAAATTCTAGATACATCAGATAATAACCAGTTACTAACAGATTTCCTATTTCCGCATATTTCAGAAGCTTTTTCAAACATATCTGAAAGGTGTTTAGATGCTGTTAAAAGATTTGCCTCTTTTTGTGTTAGTCCATATTCATTTAAATATCTTTCTTTTCTACTTTCCGGCAATTCTGGTAAGTTATTTTTTATATTTTCTATGTATTCATCAGATAATCTAATAGCAACTAAATCTGGGTCTGGAAAATATCTATAATCTTGAGCATCTTCTTTATCTCTCATTGGAAATGTTTTTCCAGATACATCATCCCATCTTAAAGTTTCTTGTGTTATAATTCCTCCATTGTCTATAACATCTACTTGTCTATCTATTTCATATTCAATTGCTCTTACAATGCTTCTAAATGAATTCATATTTTTCATTTCTGTTCTTGTACCAAATTTTGTTTCTCCCTTTGGTCTAATAGAAACATTAACATCTGCTCTCAATGAACCTTCTTGCATTTTACAGTCAGATACTTCTATGTATTCCAATATTGATTTTAATTTTCTCATATAAGCTTCTACTTCTGCACTTGAACTTAAGTCTGGTTCTGATACAATTTCTATTAGCGGTACACCTGCTCTATTTAAATCTACTAAACTTCCTCTACCATATGGATCATGATTTAATTTTCCCGCATCTTCTTCTATATGAATTCTTGTTAATCTTATTTTTTTTGGTCCATTTTCTGTTTCTATCTCTATATATCCATGTTCACAAAGTGGTTTATCAAATTGAGATATTTGATAAGATTTTGGTAAATCTGGATAAAAATAGTTTTTTCTATCGTTTTTACTATCTCTAGATATTTCACAATTTGTTGCTAACCCTGCCTTTACAGCATATTCTACCACTTTTTCATTTAATACTGGTAAACTTCCAGGCATTGCCATACAAACAGGACAAGTATGCGTATTAGGGTCGCCACCAAATTCTGTAGAACATGAACAAAATATTTTTGTTTTTGTAGAAAGTTCACTATGAACTTCTAATCCTATAACTACTTCATAATCTTCTCTTGGCATAAACTTTTTCTTCCTTTCTAAATTGCAGTTTATCGTAATGATACCCCCTCAATCTTGCGCGATGTAGGACATTTTCTTTTTTCTACATGTTCAAAAGAAAAGTGCTAAATCACCGTGTCGCTAGTTTGGCATCAATAGAAAACATCAAATTTTATATTTTTTCTAATATAATTAATTATCACTTAAAATTAATCAAAATTAGTATATTGCTAGGCAAATGAAAATTTAATTTATGAGGCGTGCTTTTTGCACGTTGATTAAATTAAATTTGATGTTTAACGAAGCAAGATGCTGATTTTCATTAATTTTTAAATTCTGGTTTGTATTTATCTCTAAATTTTATCTTCTGCTCATATGTATATGCGGCATTTAAAATTGTTTCTTCATCAAAATGTTTTCCTATAATTTGCATTCCTATTGGCATTCCTTGAGAATCTACACCACATGGTATAGATATTCCTGGAAGTCCTGCAATATTTACAGAAACTGTACAAATATCTGCTAAATACATTTCTAATGGATTATTTGACCTTTGTCCAATATTAAATGCAACAGTTGGTGATGTTGGTGTTATTAATATATCATATTTTTCAAATGCTTTATCAAATTCTTTTTTTACTAAAGTTCTTACTTGTTGTGCTTTTTTATAATATGCATCATAATATCCAGATGAAAGAACATATGTACCAAGTATAATTCTTCTTTTAACTTCTGCTCCAAAACCTTCTGTTCTGGAATTAACAAAAATATCTTTTAAGTTTTCATAGTTTGGCGTTCTATAACCATATCTAATTCCGTCAAATCTACCTAAATTTGAACTTGCTTCTGCACATGCGATAATATAATATGTAGCTAGTGCATATTCTGCAATTGGAACACTGCATTCTTCAACAATTGCACCCATTTTTTTGTATTCTTCAATTGCTTGTTCTAATGCTTGTTTTACTTCTAAATTTATTCCTTCTCCAAAGTATTCTTTTGGAATTCCTATTTTTAATCCTTTTACATCATTTTTTAATGCTTTTGTGTAATCTTTTTTCTCTACATTAATTGACGTAGTATCTTTTTCATCATGTCCTGCAATTATATTTAATAACATTGCACTATCTCTAACATCTTTTGTAATTGGTCCAATTTGATCTAAAGACGATGCGAATGCAACTAACCCGTATCTTGATACTAATCCATATGTTGGTTTTAATCCAACTACACCACAAAAGCTTGCTGGCTGTCTAATTGATCCTCCTGTATCTGAACCTAATGCCCATGGTACTAATCCTGCTGCAACAGCTGCAGCACTACCACCAGAAGAGCCCCCTGGAACTTTGTTTAAATCCCATGGATTTGCTGTTTTCTTAAATGCAGAGTATTCTGTAGATGCTCCCATTGCAAATTCATCCATGTTTAATTTACCTAAATTAATCATATTTTCATTGTTAATTTTTTCTATAACTGTGGCATCATATGGTGCAATAAAGTTTTCTAACATTTTAGAACTACATGTTGTTTTTATACCTTTTGTGCACATGTTATCTTTAATTCCAATTGGAATTCCTGCATATTTTGATGTAATCTCTCCATTATTCACTTTTTTTTCTATTTCAGTTGCTTGTTCTAAAGCAGTCTCTGTTAAAGTTGTAACAAAAGCTTTTACATCTGGCTCTTTTTCTATAATTCTATTTACGTAAGCTTTTACAATTTCAGTAATTGAAATTTCTTTCTTCTCTAATTTTTCTTGCAATTCATGTACTGTTAATTCAGTAATATCCATTAGATTTCCTCCTTCAAATATTATAAATATCATTTTCCATTTTAAATGGTTATATTTAACATATATTAATAATTAATTAAACTATATATTTCTGGCCATGAATATACTCTTTGTATGTTTTTATGATTCAAATTTTGATTTACTTTAGAATTCATTATATATACTCTTGCATTTGAATTTTCTACAATATTTTTGCAATTATTAAAACTATCATCTATAAATATATCTATATTTTTTTCTTTAACAAGCTTTAATTTATCTGTTGCATTAATAATAAGTTCATCATATTCAATTTTATTATTACTTAACCATTTTTTTGTTATTTCTTGTATATTATCATTTGGCATGTCCCATCTTGCAGTAATTAGATATATTTTATGACCTTCTTTTTTTAATTTATTAATTACATCTGATGCAAATATTTTTATGTTTGCTTTTTTTAAAATTTCTGCGTAATATTTACTCCAAAATGCTAATGCTTCTTTTTCATTCCAGCCGTTCATATATACAATATAAAAATGATTTAAAAAATCTTGATTCATATTTATTTCTGATTTTCTCTTCAAGTCTTCTATTGTATATTTTTGTGCATATGGTAATAATATTTCAAATGTTTCAGAAATTGTATCGTCTATATCTATTCCTATATTCATTTTTTCTCCTTTTCATGTTGTCTATTTTTAACTTACTGTCTATATATAATGTTTTTTTATTTGGTCAAACAAATTAAAAGCAAGAATAACTAATCGTTTTAAGCATAAATATATAGCTCAAATTATATTTTTTTAAATGTTAACATTATTATATATAAATTTATTTTAAATTACTTTAGGAATTTTGAACATATTGTCTTCTTGTTCAGGTGCATTTTCTAGTAATGCTTTATTATCTTCAAATATTTTTACTTCGTCTTTTCTAAATATGTTATAGTTGTCTATTGCTCCAATTGCAGTATTTAAACCTTCTATTGGCGCTTCGTTAACTACATTTGCAAAATTTAAAATATCTTGAAGATTCTTTATATATTCTGGTATTTCTTCTTTTTTTAATTTTAATCTTGCTAAATTTGCTATATGCAAAATTTCCTCTTCACTTACTTCCATTGTATCACTTTCCTTTCATTGTTTAAGTATAATTTATGTTATTAAAATAACATATTTTTTAGATTTATTACGCATGCTATTATATAACGAATTATAAAAAAAAACAAGTTATATAACTTGTTTTTTCAAAATTTAAATTAGAATTAACCCTTTTTACATTAAGTAATTATATATTAAATTACTGTTTATATTTTATTTAACTTCTTTTCCATAATAAGCATCTAACATAATTTGTTTAATTTCTGGTATTAGTGGTACTCTAGGGTTAGCTGAAGTACATTGGTCTGAAAATGCTTTATCTGCTAATTCATCTACTTTTGCCAAAAATTCTTTTTCATCTATTCCAGCTTCTTTTAAACTTTTTGGTTCATTTAAGTCCTCATTTAATTTTTGAATTGCTTTAATAAATGAATCTACACCTTTTTCTGTAGTTTCTGTATTTAATCCTAATTTTCTAGCTAAATTTGCATATTTTTGGTCTGCAATAAAATATTCATATTTAGGGAATGATACAAATTTTGTAGGCTTCTGACTATTATATTTAATTACATAAGGTAATATTATTGCATTTGCTCTACCATGAGGAATATGGAATTCTCCTCCTAATTTATGTGCAATTGAATGGTTTAAACCTAGAAAAGCATTCGTAAATGCCATACCTGCAATACAGCTTGCATTGTGCATTTTTTCTCTAGCTTCTCTATTATCTCCATGGTTATACGCTTCTTTTAAATAATTAAATACTAATTCAACTGCTTTTTCTGCTAAAGCATCTGTATAATCAGATGCCATATTAGAAACATATGCTTCTATAGCGTGTGTTAAAACATCCATACCTGTATCTGCTGTAATTGATTTTGGTAATGTCATTACTAAATCCGGGTCAATAATTGCAACATCTGGTGTTAATTCATAATCTGCTAAAGGATATTTCATATTTTTTATTTTGTCTGATATTACTGCAAAAGATGTTACTTCTGAACCTGTTCCAGATGTTGTTGGTATAGCCACCATTTTAGCTTTTTTACCTAACTTTGGAAATTTATAAGTACGTTTTCTAATGTCCATGAATTTTAATTTCATTCCTTCAACATCCGCATCTGGATATTCATAAAATAGCCACATACCTTTTGCTGCATCAATTGCACTTCCCCCACCTAGAGCAATAATTACATCTGGCTCAAATGCATTCATTGATGCAACTCCTCTTTTAATTGTTTCAAAAGATGGATCTGGTTCTACATCTGAAAAGATCTCAGAGTGAACGTATTCATTTCTTTTTCTTAAGTGATATAAAATTTTATCTACATATCCTAGTTTTACCATTGAGTTATCTGTTACTATAAAGGCTTTTGTAATCTCTGGCATTTTTTCTAAATAAGCAATTGAACCAGCCTCAAAGTATATTTTTTCTGGAATTTTAAACCATTGCATATTTACTCTCCTTTTCGCAACTCTTTTTATATTTATTAAGTTAACTGATGATACATTTGATGTTGTTGAATTTCCTCCAAATGAACCACATCCAAGTGTTAATGAAGGCATATTTGTATTATATATATCTCCTATTGCTCCGTGTGTTGATGGTGAATTAACAATAATTCTTCCCACTTTTACTTTTTTAGAAAATTTATCTATTATTTCTTGATTTTCTGAGTGAATAGCAGCTGAGTGTCCCAAACCTCCAAATTCTAATAATTTTTCAGCAAGTTCAATCCCTTCTTCGCTGTTTTTTACTTTATAATATGCTAAAACTGGACTTAATTTTTCCTGAGAAAATGGATATTCTTTTCCAACTCCTGTTTCTTCAACAACTAAAACTTTTGTATTTTCAGGTATTTTTATATCTGCCATTTTTGCAATATTTGATGGACTTTGTCCTGCTATCGCACCAATTAGAGAATTTTCTTTTTCCTTATTAAACATTGCTTCTTGTAATTTTTGTTTTTCTTCTTTTGTTAAGAAATAACATCCATATTCTTTCATTAATTTTTCAAATTCTTTTGTAATTTCTTTATCTACTATAACTGCTTGTTCTGAAGCACAAATCATTCCATTATCAAATGATTTTGACATTACTAAATCATTAACAGATGTTTTTAGTTTAGCTGTTTTTTCTATATAACAAGGAACATTTCCTGGTCCAACACCTAATGCTGGTTTACCACATGAATATGCAGCTTTTACCATTCCAGTTCCACCTGTTGCTAAAATTAAATTAACATCAGGATGATTCATTAATTGATTTGTAGCTTCTATTGATGGTTTTTCTATCCATAAAATACAATCTTTTGGAGCTCCTGCTTTAATTGCTGCATCTCTTACAATAGTTGCTGCTTCTACACTACATTTTTGTGCTGATGGGTGAAAACCAAAAATTATTACATTTCTTGTTTTTGCTGCTATAATAGATTTGAACATTGTTGTAGATGTTGGATTTGTAACTGGTGTAACACCTGCTATAATTCCAATTGGCTCTGCAATCTCTTCATAACCTTCTTCTTCATTTTCAGAGATAACTCCCACTGTTTTATGATATTTTATATTATGATATATATATTCAGTTGCAAACATATTTTTAGTAATTTTATCTTCATAAATGCCTCTTTTTGTCTCTTCAACTGCCATTTTTGCTAACTTCATATGATTATCAAGTCCCGCCATAGCCATTGCTTTAGTAATATTGTTAACGGTTTCTTGATCTAATTTTAAATATTCCTCAGAGGCTTTTTTTGCCCTTGTAACTAAATCATCAATCATATTTTTTATCTCAAGTTTTTCCTGTTCACTTAACTCATTTGCCATAATATTCCTCCTTCTATATTATTTATATGATTAACAAAATTATTATATATTATGCAATTAAAAAATGCAATGGTTAATTCTCTTTTTATATAATTTTAAGGGTCTGCCTAAAAATTAAAATATATTTTTAAACACACCCTTAATTTTAATATATATATTTTTGAGGATTAATTGCTGTTCCATTTATGTGAATTTCTAAATGTAAGTGTGGACCTGTTGCTGCTCCTGTTTGACCTACTGCAGATATTTTATCTCCTGCTTTTACTTTCTGTCCTTTAGATACATAAATTTTACTACAATGTCCATAATATGTTTCTACATTATTTCCATTGTTTATTATTACTAAATTTCCTAAACTTCCTTTATAACCAGCAAATGTTACTACGCCATTTGCTGCAGCTTTTATATATGTTCCTTCTTTAGCTGCTATGTCTATTCCTTTATGGTTTGTTGTTCCTATTCCTCCTGGAGATGTCCTTTTTCCATATCTTGAAGTAATTACTCCACTTATTGGCTTTACGGAAAATTTTACTCCTTTAATTGTATTAGTTATTATGTTTGTTTTTGCAACTTTTACTGTATTTGTATTTTCAATTTTTTCTTTATTTACTATTTTACTTATTGTTTTTGTAGCATTATTTAAATTTGTTGCTTTTATTTCATCTAAATTATTTGAATATACTTGTAAAATTCCTAGTTTTTTTGTGTAGTTTGAGCTGTACTCTTTTTTTATAGTTTCTACAAGTTCTTCAGCTTCTTTTTGGTTAGACACATATGCTTTATTTTTTCCATTATAAGTAATAGCATAAGTTGTATATTCTATACAAGTGTTATTTTTTAATTGGTTTATTACATCTTCCGAGATATCTTTTTCTGTTCTATTTACTAATGTTAATTTTACATTTGGATTGTTATTGATTTTTACAAAAGCAATATTTTCTTGTTGATTATTAATTGTATTATTTATATAATTTTCTATTTTATTAGTATTTATTACATAACCTATTTTTTGATTATTTATTGTAACTTCATACATTGGTTTATATTTTATAAAAATTACCATGCATATAATAAATGCCCCTATAAATGTTATAGCTAAAAGTTTTCCAAGCTCTTTTGTGTAGTATTTTATTTTGTAGTTTAAAATTAGTATACACTCTCCTTTTTTGTGATTTTAGCAACACAAAATTTATTATACTACATATTATTGGCATTTGTCAAATTATGTATACTTTAAATTGCTTTTTAACTTATATTTCCATTTCATTTTTATTATCTTCTTTTAATTTTATTCCTAATTCTTCTTTTAATTTACTAAAAATTTCTTCATATCTATTATCATATGGAAATCTTGTTTTTCCTTCTCTTATTAAATTAAAAACTTCTTCTATATCATAAAATTCAATTTCTTTTACCTCATCATTTTGTAATATGAAATCTAAATTACTTATTTTTAAACAATATATACTTACAATACACTTATATCCAAAATTTATTTTTAAATTTCCGATTTTTTTTATATTAATAGCCTCTTCTTTTTTTATTCCTAACTCTTCGTTTAATTCTCTTACCATTCCTTGTGTTTCTGTCTCTCCTGAATCAACATGACCTGAGCACAAGTCTAATTTTCCTGCATCTAATACAGTATTTCCTCTTTTTTCTATTAATATTTCATTTTTATTATTAACAACAAAACATGTACAACATTTTACATAGTCATTTGTATTTTGTCCTTTTTCAATTATTCCTGTTTTATTTCCATATTCATCAAATGTATCTATTAATTCTGGCATAATTTTTTTCACTCCTACATTATTTAATTAAAGTATTGGCTTTTTTCTTGTAAATCACTAAATTTATTTTGTCTTAATATTTCATATACAATAATTGCTACAGAATTTGATAAATTTAATGAACGCAACCCTTCTTTCATTGGTATTCTAATTGCTTGTTTTATATTAGTTTTTATTAAATCTTCTGGTAATCCTTTTGTTTCTTTTCCAAATAATATAAATAACTCTTTAAATTTTGTATAATCTATATCTGCATAAGTTTGTTTTGATTTTGTACTAGCAAGAAAGAAATTAGAATTTATTTTTCTTTGTTCATTTTTTTGTACAACTTTTACATTATTATATTTATTAAAAAATTCTTCAATATTTTCATGTACTTCAATATCTAATTTATCCCAATAATCTAATCCTGCTCTTTTTAAATATTTATCATCTATACTAAACCCTAATGGTTTTATTAAATGTAATTTTGCTCCTATAGCTGCACATGTTCGTGCAATATTTCCTGTATTTTGTGGTATTTCTGGTTCTACCATTACAATATTTAACTTCATGTTTCAATTATTCCTTTATTTTTTATCCAACAATATTCCATCCACTTGATGAACTACCTACCAACTGGATATCTGATGATAATGTTACAACAGGTCGAATAGAATAGTCCCTTTCTGATACATAACCATAAGAGCAGTATAAATAAAAATCATAATATGTTAGGTTATCGTTATATAAATGAGATAAATAAAAACAAGCATATTGCGTATTTCCATAACTAACACATGATGAAAGCCATTGAGTTTTGTAATTTTCATTTTTTTCACCCTTAGAAATTAAATTTGAAATTGATATTCCATCTTGAGTTTTTTGTTTTATTTTTTCAGATAATAAATAGCTATAATATTTATATTCTATTTCATCTGAAATTCCAGGATTTTCTTTACTAATTTCATTTGTTTCTCCTGGCATTTTAAAAGTCTGATGTTCTGTTATATTTGACCAGTCAGTCCACTCTCCTGTTCTATTATATCTGTATTGCATATATTCTCCACCCTCTGGAAATTGATATTGCCACTTTTCGCCATATTTTCTTCCATCAGAGAATACATAGGTTTCTGGGTTATAATTTGCTAGTTTATTAATATCTTCTGCTTTTAAGTTTCTTGCACTAATTGCATATTCTCCTTTTCCATATAATTCATTACAAGTTGTATCTAATATTTTTTCTCCATTTAAATATCCTTCTTCTCCTCCTAAACCTAATGTACCAGTGGTTGGGTTCGTACTAATTAGTTCTAATTCTCCTTTATTATTTACTCCTAATATTCTCCATTCTATATCTTCTGTATTAATTATTTGTCTTTTTTCATTAGATTGGAAACCACTTTCTGTGTCTGCTACTTCATATGCTTTAACTCCATTAGATAATTCATTATAAGATATTTTATCTCCTATGTGAACTGTTATTTCACCATTTGTAATTCCTTCTTCTGTTTCTTTCCATGAAAATGCTTCTTCAGCTGCAGTGTTTTTTTGATATATTTCATTTATATTATTTAAATTTCTTTCATAAATAGATTTTATTTGATCTGTTCTTTCTGATACTGTTTGTATTTTGTTTATATTTCCTGCATATAGTATTACTAAAAATCCTGTATAAAATAATAATGCAATTAAAACAAATACGGTAACAGAACCTTTTTGTGATTTTACTTTCATATTTAATACCCTTCCTTTCAAAAGGCACAAATTAAGTTTTTAAATAATTAAAATTTCTTATAGAAAATTAATATTAATTATTTTTTAACTTTTATCTTGTGTTTTTTAACAATATGTATTTTTTATAATAATAGAAAAATAATACATTTTTATTATATTAATAATTATATTATAAAAATATAATTATTTCAATACATTTTTACATCTTCTTATTCTTGACTTTTTTATTTTAAAATCATATACTTAATATGCTATTTAAAATATTTATTATACATAATTAAAATTTTGTAAAAGGAGGTTTCAAATGACGAATGATTTAATCGAAATAAGATGGCATGGTAGAGGTGGTCAAGGTGCAAAAACTGCATCACTTTTACTTGCTGATGCTGCATTCAATACTGGTAAATATATTCAGGGTTTTCCAGAATATGGTCCAGAAAGAATGGGAGCACCAATTACAGCATACAACAGAATAAGTAATACACCTATTACTATTCATTCTAATATATATTACCCAGATTTTGTTGTAGTTGTAGATGATACTTTGTTAGAGAGTGTTGATGTAACTGCTGGTCTAAAAAATGATGGTGGTATTATTATTAACACAACTAAATCAGATAATGAAGTAAAATCTTTATTAAATAATTATAAGGGCAGTATTTATACAATTGATGCAAGAAAGATTTCTTTAGATGCACTTGGAAAATATTTTCCAAATGTTCCTATGCTTGCCGGTATTGTTAAAATTTCTGGTATTATGACAGATGAAGAATTAATAAAGGATATGGAGGGCTCATTTAAACATAAATTTGCAAAAAAACCCGAAGTAATAGAAGGAAATATGAATGCTTTAAAAAATGCTTTAAATGAGGTTAAAAAAATTAATTAATTGTAATTTTTAAAAGGAGGTAAATTAAATGAAAATATCTTCAGAAACTCCAGCAGAAAAATTAACTATTGGTGGTAATATATATGATGCTGGAAATGCAAGAGAATTTAAAACAGGAGATTGGAAATCTGTAAAACCTGTTTATCTATCTGATAAATGTAAACAATGTGGTTTATGTTTTCCAGTTTGCCCAGATGATGCTATACCAGTTAATAAAGAACAAAAAAGAGAAGATTTTAATTATGATTATTGCAAAGGATGCGGAGTATGTGCTAAAGTATGCCCTTTTGGTGCAATTGAAATGGAATCAATATAATTTAGAAAATTTAAAAAAGAAAGGTAGGTAAAAATATATGTCTATTAGAGAACGTTTAAGTGGTAATGAAGCTGTTGCTACTGCAATGAAACAGATTAATCCTGATGTTGTTGCAGCATTTCCTATTACACCTTCTACAGAAATACCACAATATTTCTCAACTTTTGTTAGTAATGGTCAAGTAGATACTGAATTTGTTGCTGTTGAGAGTGAGCATAGTGCAATGAGTGCTTGTATTGGTGCAGAAGCTGCTGGAGCTAGAGCTATGACTGCTACATCTGCAAACGGTCTTTCTCTTATGTGGGAAATGATTTATATTGCATCTAGTCTTAGATTGCCAATTGTTTTATCATTGGTAAATAGAGCTGTATCTGGTCCATTAAATATACATAATGATCATTCTGATGCAATGGGAGTAAGAGATGCTGGTTGGATTATGCTATTTAGTGAAAATAATCAAGAAGCTTACGACAATACAATTATGGCACATAGAATTGCTGAAAACAAAGATGTTATGCTTCCATTAATGATATGCCAAGATGGTTTTATTACATCACATTCTATTGAAAATATAGAATTAATCGAAGATAGTAAAGTAAAAGAATTTGTAGGTGAATATCACCCAGAACATTATTTATTAAATAAAAAAGAGCCAATTGCTATTGGTCCTTTAGATTTACAAGCATACCTATTTGAGCATAAATTTCAACAAGCTGAAGCAATGAGAAATGCAAAAAGAGTTATTGAAGAAGTGTCTAAAGATTTTGAAAAATTAACTGGCAGAAAATATTCATTTTTTGAGGAATATAAATCTCAAGATGCAGATTATATTATTGTTTGCATGAACTCTACTGCTGGAACTACAAAATATGTTGTAGATAAATTAAGAGAAAAAGGAATTAAGGCAGGTTTAGTAAAGGTTCGTATGTATAGACCTTTCCCTGTAGAGGAAATTGCTAAGGCATTATCAAATGCAAAAGTAGTTGCAATTCTTGATAAATCAGATTCATTAAATGGTGCAGGTGGTGCATTATTTGAAGATGTTACATCTTCTATGTATACTCAACAAACTTATGTGCCTACTGTAAATTATATATATGGTATTGGTGGTAGAGATACTAAAGCAGAAGATATTGAATCTGTTTTTGAAGATTTACAAAAAATAGATATAAGCAAAAAAATAGAAGATCCTTATAGATATTTAGGTGTTAGAAGGGAGGAAAAATAAATGGCATATAATTTAAAAGAAGTAATTGCTAATAAACCTTCTAGGTTTACATCAGGACATAGAATGTGTGCAGGTTGCGGAGCTCCTGTTGTAGGAAGAATGATTTTAAGAGCATTAAAAGAAGAAGATCATGCTGTTATTTGTAATGCAACTGGTTGTATGGAGGTTTCTACTTTTATTTATCCATATACAGCATGGACTGATTCTTTTATACATACTGCTTTTGAATGTGCAGGAGCAACTTTATCTGGAGTAGAGGCTGCATATGTTTCTATGAAGAAACAGGGAAAACTACCAGAAGATGAACACACAAAGTTTATAGCTTTTGGTGGAGATGGTGGAACTTATGATATTGGCCTTCAAAGCCTTTCTGGGGCAATGGAAAGAGGTCATGATATGGTTTATGTATGTTATGATAATGGAGCTTATATGAATACTGGTATTCAACGTTCATCTGCTACACCTCATTTTGCAGATACTACCACTTCTCCCGCTGGTACAGTAATTCCTGGCAAAATGCAAATTAGAAAAGATTTAACACAAATTATGGCTGGTCATCATTTACCATATGTCGCACAATCTGCAGCTTATATGAATTTTAAAGATTTATATGAAAAATCTGAAAAAGCAATCTATACAAAAGGTGCATGTTTCTTAAATGTTTTAGCCCCATGTCCTAGAGGATGGGGATACTCTACAGATGAATTAATGAAAATTAATAAATTAGCTGTAGATACATGCTATTGGCCTTTATATGAAGTAATTGATGGTAAATATAAAATTAATTATAAACCTGCAAAAAAACTTCCAGTAGAAGAATTTTTAAAACCACAAAAAAGATTTAAACATATGTTTAAACCTGGTAATGAGTGGATGATAGAAGAATTCCAAAAAGAAGTTGATAAACGTTGGGAAGAATTACTAAATTTAGAAGAAGTTACAAATAAAGAGTAAAATGCTTATAAAATAAAGCGACACATTTTTGTGTCGCTTTTAAAATTAATTATTTTAAATATTTTTATATTTTTTATAAGATACATAAGATATAATTGCAAATACAGTTAATATAGCAATTGCTATAATGCTTTTTACTTCTAACCCTGTTTGTGGTAGTTTTTTGTCTTTATTATTAGAATTGCCATTATTACTATTATTAGGTTTATTATTACTACTATCATTATTTTTTGATGATGAGTCATCATCTTCGTTTGTACTGGGTGTATTTGGGTTACTTTCATTATTATCATCATCATTATCTGTATCATTATTTCCTACAGTTGTATCATCTGCTTTTATTGTAATTGTTACATTTGCATCTTCTGCAGATATATTTTCTTGTTCTTGACTGCTATTTACAAGTGCTAAAGTTGCACTTGTAACACTGATTGTAGCTGTTCCTTCTTCTGCTGTATCTAATACTTTAAATGTTAAATTGTATAGTGTTCCTGCTTTTAATAAAGAGTTATTATCTGTTGAAAGAATAGCAATTTCAGAATTACTTCCAGATGCATCTGTGAATCCTGTTCCAGCTGATTTGTTTTCTAATGATAATTTTGTTTCGTCAAATGATAAAGCAGCTTGTAATGCTGTTATATTTTCGTCTGCATTACCTAATAATGTAACTGTAAATGTATTTCCTTTTACTACTTGATTTGAATTAGCTTCCAATGATATACTTCCAGTTGCTGCATTAACAACTGTAACCATTGATACTACAAATATAACTGTTAAAATTGATATTAAAACTTTTTTCATATTTTTTTCTCCTTTTTCTTCTTTTAGTATATACATATTTTAAAATAAAATCAAGTTTTTTTAATTAATTTTTATTTTTTTTGGTATCTTTTGGGGCAAGTTTTTTACTTGCCCCAAGCTAAGGAAATCCAAAACTTAGCTTTATATAATATTTACTATTATATACTTAAATTATAGAACACTAACTCTTCCTAAACGATAGTTATTCATTGCAACAATGTCTGGTATAAATTCAATTGCTCCACTGTTATTAATATCTCCTGCTAGTAATTGAATAGTATTTAAGTTTCTATTTTGTCCTATTCTATAGTTATTTATCATAACAATGTCACTTAAAAATTCTACTTTACCATCACAATTAACATCACCATTTACAATAATTATATATTTTGTAGTTCCATCAATTGTTATTGTACTTCCTGTTTTTAACTTGTTGTCTGTTGTTAAATTATTATACTCTGGTGTTTTTCCATTAAGTGTTTTTTGGTTTATTTTTTCTGTTAATTGTTGTGTTGTATATTCTGGTGATACTTTTACGTATTTTTCACCGTTTTTCTGAATTGTTGTTAAGTCTTCAAATACAATATCTATGTCTGTATTAGTATCGTTTTGTGATGATTTTTTAATATTTGTTATTTCTATAGTATTATATACTTTATTTCCTGCAATATCTGTTGCTTCTGCATACACTGTACCATTTTCAGAAAGAATTACTATTGTGCTATCTGCTGATTGTGTTTTTCCTTGTATTCCTGCTTTTCTATTTTTAATTAATGCATTTCCATATTCAACTTTTACAATTACATTTTCTTCTGTTTCTTGTGTTATGTTTGGTGCAAAGGTAATTGTAGATTTGTTAACTTCATATCCTTTTGTTCTTTTATTTAAAGTATTACCTGCTAAATCTGTAATTTTTATATATAAATAGTATGTTCCTTCATTATCTACTTGTGTTGTTAATGGAATATCTCCATTTACCTCAATTGTATTTACATTTACTGTTTGCCATCCTGTTGTTGGTTGGCTTGTTTCGGTTGACCATACATATTCAAATTTAGATAATTCTTCATTTACAACAACTATTTCTTTAATAGTAGATTTATTTGTATCTGTATTTATTGCATATGAACCGCCATTTATTTTTGCTCTTATTTCTGGTGCAATTGTATCTACTATTACTTTATTATAAGTAACTCTTTCAGAATTTGGGTTTCCTGCAATATCGGTACATACATTTGCATTTACTTTTATTATTTGTCTTCCCTCTCCTGTTACATCTACTTCCAAAGTATATACTGTTGAACTTACGCTAGTCCATTTTCCTTTTGAACCATTAGCTACTTCCACATCTCCTATTGTAAAGTCTTTTACTGGTTCACTCCAAGTAAATGTATAAGTTATTGTTTCTTTATTTGTTCTTTCAACATCAGATGTAATTACTACGGTAGGTGCAATTGTGTCTGCAGTTATTTGGTTTCCTTCTAATGTTACATTAGTAGGAGCTACCCATACGTTATCATATAAATCTGTTAAACCTGTTCCTGTGTATGATTCAATTGCTAATTTACCATTATCTCCATCTGTAATTGTATAAGTATAAGTAATTGTATTATTTACTATTTCTCCTGTACTTACTGAACCTTTTGCTGATGTTTCTCCAAATTTTAATTTTAATACAGGTGCCGTTCCTGTAACTTTTTCATTGAATGTTACTACAATTGTTATTTTTTGACCTGCTTTATATGTTCCTGTTACAGGATCAGTTACTTTTATATTAGATAAAATTGGTGCTTCTTGATCTTTATAGTTAAATAAGTTTCCTGCTCTATCTGATATACTTGCAAATTTAATTCCATATGCACCTAAATTTTTTGTATATGGGTTATAAGTATAAGTGATTACTGTTTTATTATCTATTACTTCTATATTAGAAATTACTGTTTCTAATGGTGTTTTATTATCACTACTTACCAATAAAATTGGTGCTGATGACTTATTTGAATTAGATAATCTACTTCCAACTGTATGAGTATTTATATCGTATTCATATAATTCTTCACTAAATGTTACTCTCCAACTTCCGTTTTGATTATCTACAATTCCATATTTTTCGTTTTCTATCCAAGATTGCCAATTTGTTACTGGATAAACTGTATCTGCAGTAATTTCAGCTACTGTTTGTGTTTTTATATTATTTCCATTAAGTGCTATATCATAGCATTGATTTTCAGCTATATTTAAGTTTAGTTCTCCATTATTGTTTTCTTGTACTTTATAAGTATAAGTAAATATTGTTTTATTATCTTTATATTCTACATTTGTACATTCTCCAGTACCTGTTCCATTTGTTTCAAATCCTATATTTAGTTTTGGTGCTGTTGAGTTTGTAAATAACTCTAAATTTTTATTATTATTTTTATAACTATACTCATTTGTACTAGCAATTATTGTAATTATACTTCCTTTTCTATAGAAATTACCACTTTGTATTGTATTACCATTCTCATCTTTATTTATTGCACTTGCTGTTATTGTAAAAGATGGTTTTGTTGTATCTGCAGTAATTCTTTCTATTTTATTTTCTTTAACAATACTTTCTTCATATTCTTCTAAACTTGGTAATGTACTTGATGTTGTTAAATTTAAATTGTTTCCTGCTTTATCATAAACATTTCCTGTTATATTAATATTTGCTAAATCTCCATTATCCCCTGAAGTAATATTGTAAGTATAATAAATTTTGTTTCCTTCTACTTTATTAAATGTTGCTGTTCTTTCATCTGAATTTCCAAATTTAAGTTTCAAAATTGGTTTATTATTATCATCAATACCATTTAAGATATTAGAATTTAAATTGAACACATCTTCACTATATGTTGTGATAATAACAATTGTATTATTTTCTCTTGTTTTACTTTGTATTCCATATCTTTTTATATCTTTTGGATTTGTTAATAATTCATCATATTCAAAATTTGGTGCAATTGCTGTTATTCCAGTTAATTTTGGAGCTGTTGTATCTGTTATAATTGTGTCTCCATCTAGTGTTCTTTTTGTAACTATTGTTTCGTTTTCTGCTGCATCTAATACTTTTCCATTAAATCCTTTTACCGTTAATATACCTTCATCTCCTGATGTAACAGTGTATGTATAAGTTATTTTATTTCCTTCTATAACTCCTTCTGAAACTTTTGATTTTGCATTACCACTTTCACTAAATTGTAATGTTAATTTAGGAGCAATTGTTGTTTTATCTTCAATGTTTTCATTAAAAGTAGCAATAATTGTAATTTTATCTCCATCTTTATAGTATTCTTTTACTGTATCTACTGCTTCGTTTATTTGTATATTAGAATTTGTATATGCCTCTAAACTAATTAATATTGGAGCTTGTTTGTCTACTCTTATTGTACTTTCTGCTTTTACATTTTCATGTCCAACCATATCTTGACATGCGTTTTGCTCAATTATTACTTGTATTTCTCCTACATTACCTTTTTCTATATTTGTTGTTACATCCATTGTATATGTGTATGTTCCATCTATTTCTTGAAAACCATCTGATAATATTCCTTTTGTTCCATTATTTACTGTTATATCTTCTGTTGTAAATCCTACTACCTCTTCACTCCATGTAAATGTATATCTAATAGTATTGGCATTTGTAATGTTATTTGTTATACCATATATATTTTCTCCATCAACCTTTTCTGCTGTTATTTGAACAGTTGGTAAAGTTGTATCTGCATATATTTCATACTGATTTATATTGTTACTAACACCAACAGGATCTAAAATGATATCTGGTATATCTGTTTTTGAGCTAATTGCATTATCTGATATTGTTTGATATTGGTTTAAATCTTCTGATTTATATGTGTCATACCATTTTTCTGAAAATGCTATTAAACCATTTGTTGCTGCTGTTGTTCCATTTATTTGTACTGTATTTGTGTTATTTTCATTTTTCAAATCAATACTTTTTATTTCTGTTAATTCATTAATTTTATATGTATCGATATCAAATCTGTATGTTATAGTTGTTGTTCCATTTTTTCCTTCTTGCGTTTCTGTTGTGTCTACATGATTTGTTACAGTAATTTCATCAATAGAAGTGTTTTTTATAGCTGTACTACCATTTAAATATAAGCTTGGTGCTCTATCTCTATTACTGTTATCTAATCTTACATTTGTATTTTTTCCATCAGATAACCCATAATGTACATATAATACTTTATCAAATTTTACTAATACAATTAAATCATCATCTTTTGTAAAATAAGTTTGTGAATTAACTTTATTTTCTTCAGCAACTGAATTTTTATAAAATTCATAAGTTGCTCCTAAGTTATTATTCCATGAAGTTCCACTTACATTACCTCTATTTGAATCTTGTGGTGTATATAAATCTTTTATGTTTGTAGTATTTCCTGCTAAATCTGCTATAACTCCTGATATATACTCAAGTTGTACTTCTCCTTCATCTCCTGTTTGAATTTGGTATTTATATGTCCATGTTGTTGTTCCATCTACATTAATTTTTGCATTTTCACATTTAGCTATTCCTACACTTTCATTTTCTTTTGTATAATTATATTTTCCTACTCCACTTTTTGAAAAACTAACTTTTATATTTGGAGTAACACATTTTCCTGTAATTGGTTCACTTGTTGTAATTTCAAATAATATTTCTTTTCCTGTTGTGTATTTTCCTGTTTCTAAAGCATTTTTTACATATACTTTTGTATAAATAGTTGGTTTTACTGTATCTATATACATTTCTTTCATGTTAGTAGATATTTCAGATGTAGTAATTTCTGGATGATTTGTACTATACTCACCATCACTAATTGCATAAATTCTTCCATTTTTTGCTAGATTTAGGCTTGTAATAGTCATATTATCTTCTGCTTGCACTTTATAAGTATAATCTATTGTTGTAGTATAATTTGAGCTACTTACATTAATTGTTCCTGGAGTCATTTCTTTTTCGTTATTTAAAGTTAAAGTTGGTGCAGTTGTAATTTTAGTTAAAGGCCCATAAGTTTCTGCTAAATATTTATTAAACTTAACTGTTATTTTTATGGTATCTCCTTCTTTGTAATATGCACTACCATTAATTTTATTATTATTTTTATATATAGTATAAGTTACAAATGTACCTGTACTTGTATCAAAAAGTTCTTTTAATTCTTCATTATCTGGCATTTCAAAATTGTCTGTGCTTCTATTATAATTATATGTTGTTGTATTGTTATTAACATATACTGTTAAACCTTCTTGAATTTGTTCTTCTTTATTCGTAATATTACTTTCTACCATAACAGGATAAAAAGTAATAATATTTTCATCACTTGAAGTTACCTTTGTATTAGATTCATAGTATTTACTCTCTTTTAGTCTACCATAAGATTGTTTAACAATTTCTGTATGTTCTGAATCTTTTGTTAAGTCTTCTTTTCCTTTAATAAAATTATTTACCATAAATCCTTTCGCATTTTCAGAACTTTCATCTTGTATATATCCCCATACTTCACCTGCTAAGTATCCCCATTCTTTTTCAGGTGCTTCTTCTTTTGTTGACTTTATATTTAATGAATTATTAATGCAAGATCTCATTATATCATATCCAGCTGAATTTCCAGATAATTGACCTGCAATTCCACCTATATCTACATATCCAATTATTTCTCCATTATTAATACAGCCATCTATAATTGAATAATATGTATTATCATTTGTAAATGATGCTGAACTTCTACCTACAATTCCTCCTGCATTTTGTGGATTTAATGTGTATTTTTGTCCTGAAACATAAATACTAATATTTTCTGTTGCTATACTTATTTTAGCATTATTTGAGCACGCTTGAACAATTGATGAATGTTCTTGATTTCCTATAATTCCTCCTGCTGTACCATACAAAGAATATATTGCTCCTAAATTTTTAGAATTAGTAACCTTAGCAACATTTTCTCCTGAGAAATTTAATTTTGTACTACTTTTATTAACTGATTCGTCTCCATAATTAAATCCTACTATTCCTCCTACTGAATCAAAACCATTAATACTACCATTATTTTTACAATTTTTAACTAATCCACTTTCATTTTTTCCTACTATTCCTCCAACATTTTTCATACCAAGTATTGTAACATCATTATTTATAATGCAATTTTCTATGGTTGCCTTATAATTATAACCTACAACTCCTCCTAGGGCTGAGTATGACACATTAATTGGAATATTTTCATCACTTAAATCTGTAGATATTTCTAAAATATCAGAAGTTAAATTATATGGTATATTAAAATGTGAGTCGGCAATTATAATATTTTTAATTGTACTATTAGCAGAGCCTTTAGTTACATATCCAAATAACCCTACATTTGTAATTTCTGAATATAGTTTATTATTTCTATTAAAATTAATCCCACTAATTGTGTAGTTTTGACCATCAAAACTTCCACTAAATGGTTTACCTTCTTTTCCTATTGGAATCCATTCTTGTGACACATCTACTCTAATATCATTTAATAAAACTACATTTTTTCCATCACAATTATTACCATCGTTTACATATTCAGCTAGTGCTCTTAATTGTGTTTCATTAGAAATATACAATGTCGTTTTACCAGATTTAAAATATTCTTCAATTTCTTTTTTGGTACTTCCTATTGTTCCATATAGTAGTTTGTCTAGCCAAGAACCTTCTAGGTTGCTATCATCTAAACTTGATGTTGCATATACGATTGGCGTTAATGTCATCATAAGCATTATTAAAATAGCAATACCTTTCATTAAAATTTGGATTTTTTTGTTTGTGGATTTCATAATTTAGATACCTCATCTTTCTTTTGAAATATAATTTCACTTAATTTTATTATAAATCGTTTAGTTAAAAAATCAATACTGAAAATTTTACCAATTCTTTTTATTACAAAAAAATTCGACAAAACTTTTTAGGGAAATAGTTTTATCGAATTTTTTTATTTAAAATATTAAATTTATATTACAAAATTATAACAAAGTATATTATTATAATTTTAGTATACATTATTTTTTTTATGTTTACTACTGTTGTAAATTTAAATCATTTTTATAATCAATATAGTCTTCTATTAACAATTTTAAAATTGTTATAATTGGTACTGCTAAGAACATTCCTAAAATACCAAAATATGCACCAGCAAAGGTTACAGAAAGAATAACTAAAATCGGACTTATTTTTAATCTATCGCTCATAATTTTTGGATTAATAATATTAGCATCTAATTGTTGTAATATAATTACAATTACTGCTAACCATATTGCTTTGGAAATTCCGCCTGTACAGATTGTAATGAATATAGCAATACAAACTGCTATAATTGCTCCAAAGAATGGAATTAAATTAAATAAACCTATTAAAAATCCAAGTAATATAGCATATTTTACTTTAAGTATACTCATTGCAATAGAAGTAAGAACTCCTACTAAAATTGCATCGATTAGTTGTCCAGATATAAAATGGAAGAATATTTCATTACTTTTTGTAAAGTATTTTGCTATTGTTAAATATTTTTTATTACCAAATATTGCAGAAGTTAATCTTTTAAAGAAATTAACTATTCTTTCTCTTTCTGCTAATATATATATAGAAATAATAATTGTAACAAATATATCAAAAATTCCTGTAGCAAAACTCATTGCTCCCTTCAAATATTGAGTAATATATTCAGGCGTTAGATATTTTCCAAAATCTATAGAAGATAATTTTGAAAGAAGCTCTTTTGTATTTAATTTAATTAAAACAGAATCTTCTGGTAATTCGTTAATTGTTTTAGTAAGTCCACTATAATAGTCTGGCAAGTTATTAATTAAATCTTTTATACTAGTTAAAACTGGCGGTAATATACAGTTAATTAATATAATAATTAACATTAATACAATTAGATAAACAATAAAAATAGATAATGCTCTTCTCTTTTTTCTAATAAATTTAAATTTACATTTATAAATTAAACTTTCTATTTTTTTACATGGTATGTATAAAATATATGCAATTAATGCTCCTATAACAAAAGGCATTAAAATCTCAAATAGGTTTTTAAAAAAGTTTCCTATAGCTGTAAAATTATCTAAAACTTTATATATTATAATTACTGCTATTGCAAAACTAAACCAATATAACCACTTTGTAATTTGATTTTTCTCTTTCATATTAATTCCTCCTATTATGCATGTCTATAGTTATTCTATTATATCTAGTTCAATTGGACAGTGGTCACTTCCCATTACATCTGCATGTATTTTGTTATCTGCTATTTTATTTTTAAGTCTTTTGGAAGTAATAAAGTAATCTATTCTCCAACCAATATTTTTACTTCTTGCTCCTCCCATATAAGACCACCAAGTATAACAATCTGTTTTATTTGGATATAAATATCTAAATGTATCAATAAAATTATTACTTAATAATTGTGTCATTTTATTTCGTTCTTCGTCTGTAAAGCCTGCATTATGTCTATTCGCTTTTGGATTTTTTAAGTCTATTTCTTGATGCGCAACATTTAAATCTCCACATAAAATAACTGGTTTTTTCTTATCTAGTCTTATTAAATAATTTTTAAAATCATCTTCCCATAATTGCCTATATTCTAATCTTTCTAGTTCTCTTTTTGAGTTAGGAGTATAGCAATTCACCATATAAAAATCTTTGAATTCTAGTGTAATTACTCTTCCCTCTTGATCATGTTCTTTTATTCCAATTCCATAGTTTACTGAAATAGGAATTTTTTTTGTAAGAATTAAAGTTCCTGAATAACCTTTTTTTTCTGCGCAATTCCAATATTCATAATAACCAGGGAAATCAAAATCCGCTTGTTCTTTTTGCATTTTTGTTTCCTGAATGCAAAATATATCTGCATCTATTTTATAAAAAAATTCTAGAAAACCCTTCTTTAATACTGCTCTTAATCCATTTACATTCCACGAAATTATTTTCATAATTAATATTATTCCTTTCGCATTTTAAAAACGTTGCTTACTTTTTATTATACAGCATTTGGAAAATAAATGCAATAAAAGGCTTTCTTAGAATAGAAATTTTAAGAAACCATCAATTGCTTATGAAAAAAATAAAAATATAAAATGTTTTATCTTTTACATGATAAAACATTCTATATTTTTATTATAATTTATATATTTATTTTACATATATATAACATTGTAGATTTCTTCTACCAAACTGTATACACTCATTATATGTGCTCATATAAATATCTAATCTACTGTTAGAAATTGCTCCACCTCTATCTTGAACAACAAACCATCCACCATTTGGCTTATTCTTTAAAGCTGGAACATAAATAATTGTTCCCATTGGATAAGATTTCCCCGCTGCTACTGTATACCATGAAGATGCTTTTGCACCACTTGCAGTTATACCATATCCTTTGCTATTTTTACTTTTTCCACAGGTTGATGCTGTATATGCAGATGTATTTAATGTTTTTATAATTGGTGTAATACCTTCTACTTTTTTTGCTATTGCATACTTACTTGATGCTTTACTTGCTACTGTTGTAGTTTCAGTATTATTTCTATTAGTAGTTTCTCCGCTTCTAGATGTAGTTTTTGTTACTTGAACAATTTTATTAACTGGTTTTTGAATAATTTTTTCTTTTACTACTGTTCTAGAAATTTCAATGTCATTTTGATATTTAATTTTATAAGTAACCTTTTTTAAACCATTTTTTCCTTGTTGTATTACTTTGTTTGTTCTATCACTTGAAGAAGATGATGATGCATTTTTAGTAATTGTTTCATAAGGGATTTCTTCTTCTTTTTCTTCTATTTTTTCGATAATTGTAGAATAATTTCCTAGTATCTGTTCTTTTGAAATTGATGCTTCTTCATTTGCTAGTTGTATTATTTGCGAATTATCACTATTAATTTTTGAAATTACAATTGTGTTATTTTCTGTTAAATTGCTCTCTGTATTTGGAAACGTAGTTTCATCTGGTAATACAATAATGTGATTTTCTTGTAATATATCCGCTATTTTTGTTTTTGTTGTTACAATATTCATCTCATAATTGTTAGAGAAAACTATTTTTACACTATTTAATTTTGAATTAAAGGCTCTTACTGCTATATTACAAGTAAAAATTAAAATAAGTGTTATTATTGTAATTTTTAATACTTGAAATGAAGCCTTTTCATTATTCTTCATAAATTAAATTCCTCCTTAATGTACGATTGTATTATAACATTTTATACCAAATATGTCAAATTTTTTCTTTATAATATATTATATTCGTATGTACAAGTTTTATTACATACTTTTTATATTAAATTGTAATTTGCTTAAGTAATTTTCAAAATATTTTGAACACATTTTTTTAATATTAAGCTCTTTAAGTCGAAAAAACTAATTATAAATTATTCTTGTAAATATTAATATTATGTGATATTATACAAATAATATTAATAAAGGAGGATTAATTATGTGGTTATTAATTGTATTAATCGTTATAGTTGTAATACTTATTATGCTATATAATGGTTTGGTAACAGCAAGACAAAAAGTTAGAAATGCTTGGAGTCAAATTGATGTTCAATTACAAAGAAGATTCGATTTAATTCCAAATTTTATAGAAACAGTGAAAGGTTATATGACTCATGAAAAAGATACTTTGACAAAAGTAACAGAACTTAGAACATCTTGGGCAAATGCAAATACTGTTGAAGAAAAGGCTAACTTGAATAATCAATTATCAGATACCTTAAAAACAATTATGGCTGTAAGTGAAAATTATCCTGATTTAAAAGCTAATCAAAATTTTTTAGATTTACAAGAAGAACTAAGAAATACAGAAAATAAAATATCTTTTTCTAGACAATTTTATAATGATACTGTTACTGTTTATAATACTAAATTAGAAGTATTTCCAAGTAATATTATAGCTAATATGTTCGCTTTTAAACCTGAAACACTATTTACTGCTGAAAGTGATGAAGCAAGAAAAAATGTAAAAGTAAATTTTAATAAGTAAAATTTATATTACTATTTTATGGAGCAGACAAAATAGTCTGCTCCTACAATTTTAATTAATGGAGGAAAATATGTTTGATGATATTAAAAAGAATAAAATTAAAACAGGTTTTATTATTTCTGTATTTATTTTATTAATTACATTAATTGTATATTATATTTGTATGGCCTTTAGTTTAGGATCAGCATCTATTATAATTGCTTTTACAATTTCGGTTATCTCCGCATTTTTATCTTATTACAATTGCGATAAAATTATCCTTTCTATTAATAGTGCAAGACCTGCAAATATTGAAGAATATAGAAAACTTAATAATATTTTAGATTCATTAATGGTAAGTTCTGGGCTAGAGTATAGACCTAGATTATATGTTATGGATGACAATCAACCAAATGCTTTTGCAACAGGAAGAAATCCACAAAATTCTGTAATATGTGTTACAACTGCTTTGTTAGATAAGTTAAATTATTATGAATTAGAAGGTGTTCTTGCACATGAATTAAGCCATATTGCAAATTACGATATTCGTTTATCTGCTATTGTTACGGTTATGGTTGGATTAATAGTTATGTTATCTGATATGTTTACTCGTTCTTTTATGTTTAGTAGAAGAGATAATGATAGACAAGATAGAGGCAATGTAATTTTAATGATTATTGGTCTTATTTGTTTAATAATATCTCCAATATTTGCTAAATTATTACAGCTTGCTGTATCTCGTAGAAGAGAATATTTAGCAGATAGTACAGCAGTACTATTTACAAGAAATCCAGATGGCTTGATATCTGCACTAAAAAAAATTTCTTCTGATCCTAATGAATTAAATAATGCAAGTAATGCAACAGCACATATGTATATTGTTAGTCCTTTTAGAAGAATAACTTCTAATTTATTTTCTACACATCCACCTATTGAAGATAGAATTGAAGCATTAAGAAATATAAAATGAGGTTGTCCTATTTTATTGGATAACCTCATTTTATATTAAATATTTTTTTTGCATTATTATTCGTTATTTCTGCAATTTCTTCTATAGTTTTATTCTTAACTTCAGCTATTTTTTTTGCTATATATTTAACATTCATACAATTATTTCTTGTTCCTCTTACCGGTTCTGGTGCTAAATATGGACTATCGGTTTCTATTAATAATTTTTCTTCTGGAACAATTTGTATTATTTCATCTGCATTTTTTGAATTTTTAAATGTAATTACTCCAGATAATGATATATAATAATTTAGTTTAAGTGCCTGTTTTACTAATTCTCTATTTAGTGGACAACAATGAAAAATTCCTTTTTTATTAACTTCATTTTCTTTTAATATTTCTAAAGTATCTGATACCGCTTCTCTTGTGTGTATAACTATAGGTAAATTTAGCTTATTTGCTAATTTTATTTGATTAATAAATATTTCTTTTTGTATTTTTTTATTTTCTTTATTCCAATAATAATCTAAACCTATTTCACCAATCGCTACAATTTTATTTTCCGAATTTGTATTATTAAAATTGCTGTTGTAAATAATTTTTTCTAACTCTAATATTTTATTTTTTATATCTTCTTGCATGTTTATATCTTCCAAATCATTTGGAGATATACCAATAATTGCATATACTTCTTTATATTTTTTTGCTATTTCTATTGCTTTTATTGAACTTTCTATATTATATCCTGCTACAATAAAATTAGAAACATTATTATTTAGGGTTTCATCTATAATTTTTTCTCTGTCTTTATCAAACTTTTCATCGTTGTAATGTGCATGTGAATCAAATAAATTCATTTTTATATAGTCCCTTTCAATATTTATTTTTTTATTATAACAACATTTGCAATTGCATAATTCTTACAATGAGATATACTAATATCTATATCTTCTATTTTTTCTTGTATATTTGTATTTATAAATTTAATGTATGGTTTTCCATTTTGATCATTCAAAATTTCTGCATTCTGCCACGAGATTTCAAATTTTTCTTTTAATAATTTTGAAATAGCTTTGAAAATTGCCTCTTTTGCAGCAAATCTTGCAGCATAATGTTGATATTTTGCTTTTTTTTTGCTTTCACAATATAAAATTTCATTAGTTGTATATATTTCTTTTACAAATTTTTCTCCTAAATTTTCAATTGATTCTTTTATTCTATTTATTTCTATAATATCCGTTCCTGTTAATATATTCACTTTTTCTCCTTTTAAAATTGCATGCTACATAAGTTTGCTATACCAAATATTAATGCTATTACCATTAATATTATTAATATTTTGTTCTGTCTAATTTTCTTTTCAATTTTTATTTCTTTATAAAAAGTATCGTATTTACTTTTTACTTCCTGATAAAGTTCTTGTAAATTTAACTTTTCTTTATATCTAGCATATATTTTTTGCCCTAAGCCTTCTGTTGTTACTTCATTAATCCATTCTTGTTTTGTGAATTTAATAAATTTTTTTATTGTTTCTGAATTATTTTTTCCGCTATTAAATTCTCTACTTAGTTTTTTTAAGTAATATCTTTGCTGTAAGATAATTAAGTATGTGTATAAATATTGTCTTTCATAATAATTTGGAATTTGTGTATAGTTATTCACATCTGTGGATGAACATATTAGAAAACTTCCTTTGTTGTTAATTCTTAATTTCATATAACTAGAATTTGTTATCATTGTTAATTTATCATAATCTACATTTACACTAGCATTACTTGGTAATATATTTGACATTTTTATAAATTCGTTCTTTATATTTTCAAAATTACAATCTTTATTCCAATAATTTGAATCTATACATGCATACGAATAAGTTAAAAATAAATTTTCGTCTATATCTAGCTCCTTACTATTTACTTTTTTTCCTGTTATTTGAGTGATTATTTCTGAAATTTTTTTAATATTACTAAATGCATTTGTTTGAATTTTTATATTATCTAATTTTGTTAAACTTTTACTTTCTAAGTTTATATTTCCAAATTTATAATTAAAATTAAGTAAATCTGAAAATTTATCTGTTTCTTCTATGTGAGTTTTTAACAGTAAGAAACAAATGCCATTTTTAAAACATACTAATTCTATTTTTAATATCTTGAAAAAAATTCCATCTTTTTCTTCTATTTTTCCTTGTAATTCTTCTTTTAAATTGTATTCAAACATGATACAATTTTTTTCAGAAAGTATATGATATTGATTATTTTTACTCATTTTATAGAATGCACTTATTTTTTCTTTTGAAAAAGTGAAATTATAAAAAATACTTTCTCTTATACTCGGTATAAAATAATTGTATAAGTCAATATCTTTAAAACTATCAAAAAATTTTAAATTATAATTTGTATTTTTTAACATATTTATAATATATTGTTTGTATTTTTGTTGCTTGATTGCAAATGGATATATAAAATATGTATATTGATAATTTATCTTTAGTTCCACTTTTTTTCCCTTCTTTTTATACTTTGTCTGTATAATATAATAAATTTTTATCTTTTCCTAAATAATACTTTCCAATGAAGTCAATCAATAAGTTTTCGTCAAGATTATAATTTACTTCACATACAATTTCTCCTTTAGTATTAACTGCTCCCCATTTACCGTCTTTCTTTACTGCTGCAAATCCATACTCATTTTGTTCTTTAGCATCATCATAAATAAAATCAACTATAACATTACCTTCTTTGTCTACAAAACCGTATTTTCCATTTTGTTTCTTTAAGAATATTTTATTTTGTACTAAAATATCTGCTGAATTCTTTTCTTCTCCAGATAAGCTATAATATTTGTATTCTTCTTCAGTCCATACTCTAACATAACTTTCTTGTACATATGCTTCACTTATTATTCCTTTAGTTATTTCTTCAAGTTGATTATTAAGTATAATATTTTCCATGTTCTCATTATTTTTTGGTTCTAATTCGTAAACTTGTGCATCTTCATAATATTCTATGGATGCATATTCTATTTTTTGTTTTATATTATTATCTATATTAACAATTCCATAAGAATTATTTTTCTTTGCTATAAAGTTTTGATTACATGTATAAATTAATTCATTATATTTGTCTTGAAGTATCTTTTTTTCATTGATATCGTATGCTCTATATTCTTTGTTATTTGTATAAACAATAATATTATCTTTTATTTGCTTAATATCATCAAATTCAAAATCTAAATTAATCTCTCCTTCTTGATTAATTATTTTATATTTGTTATTTTCCTTAACACAATATATTTCCGTACTGTTTAAAGGTTTTACCTCTTGGTATTTTATTTCTGTTTTTTCATAAATACCTGTATTATTTTGTTCATCTTTTACAATATATAAATTGGTATCTTTACCTAGGCTTTTAATATCTGAATAACTATTTGGTACTATTTGTATTCCTTTTGTGTTTATAACACCTTGTTTTTTGTTTTTTATTGTAATTAATGAGCCAGTTATTCCCTTTAATGCATATATATCTTCATATTCAGCTTTTACAAGTACTTTGCCATCTAGATTAATTAAACCATATTTTCCATTTTCTTCAAATTTTAATACATTTTCTTCATACCACAAATTATTATATTCATCATAATTTTCTATAGCTTGTATTTTATTATATTGAGTTAAAATTTCCTTATTCTCAGAATTTATAACTTTTGTGCTATATGTATTATTATTATAATCTACATTTTCAGTACAGATAAATAATTCTTTTTTATTGTCTGGAATGATAATCATTTCATCATAAGAAGGTTCTATTACAATATTACCACTATTATTAATAACTCCCCATTTATTATTTGAATATAAAGTATAATATGTTGTACTAGTAATATTATTAGATTTATCTGAATTAATTAACTCCTTAATAGCTATTACAAACATTATAATAACAGCAATTACTAGTATTACAGCAATTACTTTTTTTATATTTAGCTTTGGTTCAGTATTATATCTTTTCCCTTTACTCATATTTCCTCCTATTTTAATATTTATAATATATCATAAATATTAAAAAATGTCGATACAACTGCAAAATAATTTTATTAATTATATTATAATTTGCTTTTTTTATATTTTTAATATATAATGTTTTTTAATTTTTGATACAAAGGAGATATAGTTTTATGGGTATTTATGCTGAAAAGGTTACATTAAAATATGATGATATTGGAAAATCCAATTGTTTTAACATTAGATCTTTGGTTAAATATCTAGGTGATGCAGCTAGTGCTCATGCTTCTTCCGTTGGACTTGGCTTAAACGAAATTCCAATTACTCATATTGCATGGGTTATAGTAGATTGGAAAATAAAAATGTTTTCTCATCCTCAATATAATGAAGAAATTATTATAAAGACTTGGCCTAGAGTTTTAGAAAAATTTTATTCTTACAGAGATTTTGAAGTTTTTGATAATAATAATAATTTAATTGCAATTGCTTCTTCAAAATGGATTATGATTAATTCTGAGACTAAAAAAATTGAGAAAATAAATAATACCGTTTTGAGTTCATATGAAGTTTATAAAAAATCTGTATTTTCTGAACCTTTAGATGAAAAACCAAAAATTCCAGATAATTTAAAATTGAATTTTACTTATACTATTCAAAGAAGAGATATAGATACAAATGGTCATGTAAATAATTTACATTATATTGATTACGCATTAGAAACTCTTCCAGAAGAAGTTTATTATTCTAATGTATTTAATAATATTGATATACACTATAAAAAAGAAATAAAATATGGAGATACTATAAACTGTTATTATTGTTTTGAAAATAATAATCATATTATTATAATTAAAAATAAAGATAATTCTATTGTACATGCTATTATTAAATTAAATTAAAATGGAACTGTAGTTATAATTACAGTTCCATTTTAATTTAATGAATAAATTTAATTACAATAATGCTCATGTCATCTTCTGCTTTTCCATAATTATTATCAATTGCTTCATTAATAATTATATCTGCTATTTTTTGAGCATTTTCTGTTTCTACATTTTCTAATAAATCTTTTACCCATAATTCTTTATTATTATATTCTTTGTTTGAGTCTATAATACCGTCTGTGCACATTACTATTATATCATTATCTTCTATATCTCTATCATATACTACTAAATCTATATTGTTTAAAATACCTGTTGGTAAAGCAATACTTTTTATTATATCTACATTTTTTTTGTTTTTTACAAAGGTAGGTGCTGCTCCATTTTTTATGAATTCTATATTTCCTGCATATAAATCTAAAATAATTGTATCTAATGTTGCATATGTTTCCTTTTTATTATTTGCTAATATTGTATTATTAATAAGTTCAATAGATGTTTCTTTATCAAATCCATTTGATAATAATCTTCCTAATAGTTTTACTGCTATTTGACTCGATTTTCTAGCATTTGGTCCACTTCCCATTCCATCACTTAAAGCTAATAAGTATTTTCCATCTTTTAGTTTTATTTGTATGCTACTATCTCCAGATACTGTTTCTCCTTCTTTAGTTGTTTTGGCTATTCCAATTTGTATATTATATATATCTTTTGATATATATGTTTGATAGCAAATATTTTGTTCCATTTTCATGCCACATTTTTCTTCTTGCAATATTACTTTTTCTTTTAATATACTAAATAATATATCCTCTATTTTTTTTGTAGGGCAATCTATTATTTTAGTTTTATCACAAGTATTTAAATAAATTTTTACAATATATCTTCCACTTCGTTCTTTTTTTATTTCTACATCTAATACATCTATCTTTCTTTGTTTACAAACCATTATTATTTCTTTTTTTTCTTTTTCAAAACTTAGTGTATCTTCATTTGTAATGTCTTTCGCAATACTTTCAATTGCCTTTGATACTCCTTCTAATTGGTTAGAAATATTTTTATTATTTTCATTTACTTTTGCTTGTATTACAAAATTTAATTTACTTGTTTTATATGTATCATTTATGAATTTAATCATATTACTAATATCTTTTTCTATTTTTAATGATGTTTCATAATTATCAAACCCTACAATATAGCTATTATGATTTTTAAAAATTTCCAATAATTCTTCTCTATTAATTTTTTCTCTTTGATTTAATAATTCAAAAATTTCTTTTACAATTACTTCATCTTCACTAATAATATCTTCATATAAAATGTTATCTTTTAAAGCTTGTACTCCATTTTGCAATTCATCTAAAAAAATTTCTCTATTGTTATCAATAATTTCTTTTTCATCTACGACTGTAGCAGCTACTTCTTTATATGTATTAGACATTTGTTTTATTACATCTGATACATCATTAAGTTTTTCTAAAGTATCGCTTTCTTGTAGTCGATAGATTGCTCCTTCTTGTAAATATTCATTTTTTCCAAATAAATCTGATATATTAATTTCTAATTTATTTGGAATTAATAATAAGGCTAATGATGCAATTAATATTTCTTTAAAGTATATTAATTCTACTAATTGTCCATTATAAACATATGTAAGTAATAAATTTCCTATTATAAATCCTACAATTACTCCTATTTTTCCAAATTTACTTAGAATTCCCGCTATCAGTCCAGATAAAGCAAATGCTGCAATTAATATAGGTTCTGAATTTGTAATTATTCCTAATACTACTCCTATTGTAACTCCTGAAGTAGTACCTACTAATATTCCATTTTTCCAACCTAAAATTAAAACTAGTAAAATGCTAATAATATTACTTATTTGTAATCCTAATATTTTGAAACTACCTAAAGATGTAGCTGCAATAGATATCATTAAAACTCCGTCCCATTATTTCTTCTAATGAAAATACCTTTTTAGTTCTTATTTGAGTCATTACAATAATAGATTTACTAAATATTTTATAAAATATATATCCTATCATTCCTGCCGAAATACTTATTAATAAATCATACACTAAAAATGTTTGAAATAACTTAGGAATAACTTGTCCTATAAATATAGATAAAAAAACAAATTTACCGAATTTTTTGTTTTTCGTTTTGGTATTCTTCTAATATTCTTTTAGGTTTAAAAATTAAAATCATTGTAATTAATATAAATGTTGTTAATAAATATGATAATAATCCAGCAGTTTGAAATTTAATTAATGTTCCTATCATTGTAATAATATAAAAAATTCCTACAGGTATTTCATTACTGCTAATTGCTGCAAATATTGCAAATGCAAATATAGAATAGTTTATTCCTATATTGTCGTCTACTAATGACAACATAAAAGTAACAATATATAATAATATATTCTGTGTATTTAATGCAGAATTTAGTATTGTTTTTATTTTCTTATTTGTTTTTACATTCTCAAATTTATTTTGAGATTCATCAAAGTCCTTTGATATATTTTGAAACATTTTTGTTACCACCTCATAACTTTTTAAATCATTATTTCCTTATTATAGTTATTTTTTATAGTATTGTTTGTCGTTTTTGGAAATATAACTTAAAAAGTTTTTTACATATTGTGATTTTTTTATATTTATACTATCTTTTTTTTCACTATGTAATCGTATTATGTATATTATTTTACAATAAAATGTCGAATCTTTCAATATTTATATATCAATATTATAATTATTTTTTAATTATTATAAAAATAATCCATTATGCCTGTGTAAATTCCCCATGCTAATCTGCTTTGATATTCATCGTTTTGTAGTTGCTGTGATTCTTCTGGATTGGATAAAAAGCCACATTCTACTATGGTTGTTGGAATTTCAACATGTTCTATTATATATTTTCCTGTAATTTTTAATGATTCTCTTTTATTTTCTTTTTGAATACTATTATTTAAACCTATTTGTATACTTTGTGCTAGTTTTTTACTTTGTTCATTATTGTTTTTAAAAAAAGTTTGCCATCCATAGTATTGCGATTGTTCTATTTTATTTAAGTGAATAGAAACAAAAATATCTGCACTAGAAGTATTACCTATTTTTACTCTATTTTTTATATCGCTTACTTTTTTATTTCTAATACTATTTGAGTTTAAGTCATATATTCCATTCTCATCTGATCTAGTTAGTATAACTGTACTACCTGATTGTTCTAATAAATTTTGTAATTTTTTTGTAATTGCTAAATTAATACTTTCTTCTGTAACACCTGAACTATTAGAAGCTCCTTCATCTGGCTTTCCGTGTCCAGCATCTAATATAATTACTTTTTGTGTTACAGGTAAACTCGATGTTTCCTTTGTATTTTTATTAAATGAATTTATTGTAATTGCATATGTACAAATTGATAATATAAGCATCATTGTAATAAATGACAGTCTCTTTTTATTTAAAATTATCATTATAATTCTCCCCAATCTATTTTTTAATTGTATGTGAATTTTTGTGTTTTATGCTTATATATTTATTTTTAATTACCAAGTTTTTATTAATATAAATAATAAAATTGTTTGCACATAAATTTGCAATATTAAATTCATGTACAAACAATTTTTATAATACGAATTTTAGTTATATAAAAAAGTATAGAATTCTATACTTTTTTACCTTTAATTATAATTTATATTTCCTCTTCTTTTATTGATTGCATAAGCATTTCCTATTTGTGTTTTTGCTAAGTGTTTTACTTGTGCTCCAACTTCTCCTATTTCTAATGAATTTTTATATTCTCCTGGTTTAGCTGTTACAACTCCTATTGATAATGAAGTTAATGGAAATTGTTCTATAATTCCCTTTCTATTTGCTACTTCAAAATATCCCTTTTCTAAATCATCTTCTGTAAAATATTGTTTTATTCCTTCTTCATAATGTAATAATATATCTTGACATATTTTATCATAATCAGCTTTAGAAATAATAGCTATAAAATCATCTCCACCTATGTGTCCCACAAATGTTTCTTCTAACTCATATTTGTGAATAACTTTTAAAATTGTTTTCGCAGTAAATTTAATAACTTCGTCACCCTTTAAGAAACCATATATATCGTTATATTCTTTAAAATTATCTAAATCTAAATATAGCACTGCAAATTCTTTTTTTCTTAATATTCTTTTTTTTATTTCTACCTGAATTTGTACATTTCCTGGAAGACCTGTTAATGGACTTACTCTTCTATTTGTTTGTATTAATCTTAGAATATTTTTGATTGTATAATATGCATATTCTTCATCTATAGGATATTTTATAATATTTTCTACTTCGTTTTTTAAAACTTCTATTATAAATTCTTTTTCTGTATTGGAACTTATAACTATAATAGGTGTAATAGAATTATCATGATAGCTTCTTATTAATTTACATATATCAATTGCATTTGTATTTATTCCATCTGCATTAATAATAATTAAATCTGGAATATTTTTCATTTCATCTTCTACTTTTGATGTTTCTATTCTTTTTAATATATATTCGTCTTCTTTTATAAAAATTTTTTTTAACTGTTCATATATTGTGTTATTATCATCAATAATATATATATCTTTATACATTTTTTCTATCACCTACTCTATCTTTTGTTTCTTTTATTTTATATATTCATATTTCCAAAGGTCTTCGCTTGTTATTCCACTTTCTGTTGTAGTTTTTATTTTTAGATAATTCATTCCTTCTTCTAATTTAACTCTATAAACTACTTTTTTTGAATTTCCAGACTTATCTATAATTTCTTTTTTTATTGTATAGTTTTTACCATTAAATGTAAAGTCTACTTGTGTAATATTTTCATCAGCTATTACTTCAAAATAAATGTATTCTCCTTGTATTACAGGCTTTGACTGTGGTTTTGTTACACCCTTTATTTCTTGTGATTTTTCTGATGTATTATTATAAATGTCTACTGCTGTTACATGTAATGTATTTGTACCAATTGGTATTTCTAATTCTCTTTCAAAAGTAGTTTTATCTTCATATGTTGTCATATCCATTCTTTGTTCTTCATCAGAATTCCATCTATATGTTATATATGATAAATCTACATTTGAATTAACAGATATTTTTATATTACTTCCAACTAATGATAAGTTTATTTTTGGTTTGTCTACATTTAATGTAAATGTTTCTTGTTTTACTGTTTGCTTACCATTAATATCTATTGTTTTAACCGTTAAAGTATTCTGACCAACTGGCATTGTTATTGTTTGTTGTATTGTAGTTTTTCCATTTCCAGATATTGTCTCAGATGCGTCACTATTCCAGTTATAAATTAATTCTGTAATTTGTGTTGAGCTTTCTACTGTAATAAGAACTTCTCCTTCATTACTCTGAGATAATTGAATTTGTGTTGTTTTTTCTTCTTTATTTTCAATACTTTTATTTTCATTAAATTTATATACACCATATACACCTTGTCCAGACAATATTAAACCAAATATAATAATTAATATAGCAAAAAATAATACAATTTTTTTTGTATCTTCTGGATTATTTCCTTTTTTATCTTGTATAAACAATATTTGATTCATCCCTTATTAATTCCTTTCTTTTAGCTTTAATAGTTTTATATAAATTTACATTTTCATAGAATTTTAATTTATTATAACATATTATAAAATCATTTGTAAATAGCAATTATTCTTTAGTTGGTATTCTTATAACAACCTCTGTTCCTTTTCCTTCTTCACTTTTTATGTCTATATTTCCATTATTTCTGTCTAATATTTCTTTTGCTATAGATAATCCTAGTCCTGTACCACCCATTTGTCTTGTTCTAGCTTTGTCTACTCTATAAAATCTTTCAAATATTCTTTTTAAGTCATTTTCCGGAATTCCTAGCCCATTATCAATTACTTTAATATAAGCATCATTATATACAAATCCAACATAAATTTTAATATTTCCACCTTCTGGTGTGTATTTTATAGCATTTGTTAAAATATTTAATATTACTCTTTCTATTCCTTCTTTATCTGCATATACAGGTGGAACATCTGCTGTTACAAAGCATTCTACTTTATGTTTTTTTTGTGCAATTTGAATTTCTAAATTTTCTTGACATTGTTTTACTAATAATCCTAAATCAAATCTTGTTTTTTCTTGTAGTACTTGATTATTATCGAATCTAGATAGTGTTAATAAGTCTGTTACTAATTTTGCCATTCTTCTTGCTTCTGTAGCAATTACTTTTAAGAATCTTTCTTGTGTTGCTTTATCGTATTCTCCTTCTAACAAAGTATCTGAATATCCCATTATAGATGTTATTGGCGTTTTTAATTCATGTGATACATCAGCAACAAATTCCTTTCTCATTTCATCTAATTTTACATGTTCCGTAATATCTTGTATCATTACCATTATTCCTGATGGTCTATCATTTTCGTCTTTAAATTGTGCAAAAAATAAGTTTAGAACTTTATCTGCAACTTTTACTTTTTGTTCTGTAGAGGTCCAATTTTCTAAATAAATTATTTTTTCCATGTTAATATCAATGTTTAATTTTTGATTAAATATACCAGTAAAAGTGTTGTCTGTTGGAAGTAATTGCAATAGTCTACTTGCTGCAGGATTTATTAGTATTACATTGCCTTCTATATTAAATGCTATAATTCCGTCTGTCATATGTAAAATTATAGTTTCTATTTGCTTTTTTTGTCTTGTCATTTCATTTAAATTATCTTTTAATTCATCTGTCATCATATTAAATGTATCTACAATTTCATCTGTATTTTTATTTTTCTTTTCTTTCTTGTTTACAGATATTATTTTATCTGCATCTTGTAATAATTTAGTAATTGGTTTATTTACAAATTTTGAAACTATAATTGCAATTATTAAACATATAAAAGAATAGGTTATATTTAATATAACAGTTACTTTAATTACTTGATTTACTTTTTCTTCTAAAATTATATTTTGTACATCGCTTGATGTAAATTGTTTTAATACTTCTATTTGGTATATTCCTAATACAGTTATAATAATAACACCTATAATTAGAAACAATGTTATTAATTTTATGTGTATATTTTTAAACATTTTTATACTCCTTTTTGATTTTTTTATATATGTATAAGGTTTAATTTTATATAAAAATATTTTTTAATTTTTATATTAAAAGACGGACAATGTCGTCTGTTTCTACAAAAATTTAAATTGTAGAAACAGACGACTATGTCTGCCATTTATATTTTACCTATTTACTTGCTATATAGTATCCTACTCCTCTTTTTGTAATTAATATTTTTGGAGCAGAAGTGTCTTTTTCTATTTTTTCACGAATTCTCCTTACTGTTACATCAACAGTTCTTATATCTCCATAGTATTCATAACCCCAAACTTTTTCTAATAACACTTCTCTTGTTACTACTTGTCCAGGTTGATTTGCTAAATATTTTAATACTTCAAATTCTCTTAATGTTAAATCTATAACCTCATCTTTTACTTTTACTTCAAATTTATCTAAATCTATAGTTAAATCACCTATTTTAATTTTTTGTGTTTCTTTAATCTCTTCGTTACGTCCATCCACAAATGTTGATTTTACTTCTACTTTTCTTAAATTTGCTTTTATTCTTGCCATTAATTCTCTAACGCTAAATGGTTTTGTAACATAGTCATCTGCTCCAAGTTCTAAACCAACTATTTTATCTATTTCTTCATCTTTTGCAGTTAGCATTAAAATTGGAACATTTAATGTTGTTCTGATTTTTTTACATGCTGTTAATCCATCCATTTTTGGCAACATTATATCTAATAAAATTAAATCTGGTCTTTTATTAATAGCTGTTTCAACAGCAGTAATTCCATCATTTGCTTCTAATGTATTATAACCTTCCTTTTGTAAATTGTATACTAAAATATCTACAATTGGTTTTTCGTCATCAACAATTAATATTGTTTTTTTCTCATTATTTATTTCATTTTCCTCCATAAAAGACCCACCCTCTCATGTTATTTATAAAGAATATATCATATTCAAATTATTTACACAAGTTTTTTTGTAAAAAAAATGTAATATTTCTGTAAAATTGTAATTTTAAATTAATATACTTAATTGGAAAGTATAAAATTATTCCTTATTAAGCATATTTTCATTCTGTTTTTTTACGTCTTATTTCTAAATAATTATTTCGACATCATATATTCTATTATTATCTATTAATAAAATATATTTATCTTTCTGGATAGTTCCATTTATACTTAATTCTTTTACACTATTTGACTTAAATTTATTTTCTATTTTAACATTATAAATACTACTGTTATATTTATATCTAAAAGAATATTCTTCCCAGTCATCTGGAATACATGGAGTTAGAGTTAGAATATTTTTTTCTATATTAATTCCTAATATATTTTTTATTCCACATCTATAATACCAACTTGATGATCCAGTATACCAAGTCCATCCTCCTCTCCCGTAAAAGATTTTTACTTCCGTAAATATCTGCAGGTATAACATATGGCTCTACTTTATATATATCTTCCTTTTCCTTTGTATTTGAATGTTCTATAGGATTTATCATTGTAAGAAATTTTTCTGCTTTGTCTTTAATACCCATTTTTGCAAAAGCAATAATTGCCCAAATTGCAGCATGTGTGTATTGTTGTTAAATCTATTTTTCTTTTAACCTTGCTGATATATAATTTTCTTGTACCTTGTGTGTCGCAACTTCCAGATTTTAAAATTTCTAGTCTGTAAGTTGCTCCAATCGCTCTCACTTCGTTCGTTTGGTCGCTTACGCGGTACTGCGAAATATTATATATCAGCAAGTTTATAGCAAATTTAATATTAATTACGCACTTTTAATCTCATATTTCTTTCTAGCACATATAAACTTATTTAAATTATTATTAACTTCTTGTAGTGGTTTAAAGTTGAAATAAACATCAACTTGCTTGTCACTATGAATTTCAATTTTTTCTATAAACTCTCTAATTATTTCTTTTGTTGGTTTTTCCATATTAAGAAATTCCTCTATCAAATTGTTTAATCTAGTTTCATTTTTAGTCTTATCACTTTTGCAAAATATTTCTTTCTCAAGCTCTTTGATATTTTGTTCATATCCTTTTACAATTTCTTTTATTCTATTTGCATTTTTCATGTATTCATCAAGTGTAATAATTCCTGCAAGTCTATCATCATACATTACTTCTAGCTTTCTAGTTTCTTTTTCTATCATCTCTTTCAAAGAATCTATCTGCTTTTTTATATCAAATTCTTTAGACTTCTTTGATTTCGATTGTTTTGCAATTTTTTCTAGTTTTTTTGTATTGGTATATTCTTTGCAAATTTCCTTTAATACTTCTAGCATTTGCTCCTCAAAAACTTGATAATTAAAATTGTGTGGTGAACATACATCAAATTTCCCAAATCTTCCATATCTTTGACATCTACCATAGATATTTCCGTTTTTATCTGGACTTCTTATTCCAATATAACCTCCACAGTCATAACATCTAAGTAATCCTTTAAATAAATAATCATTTTGCACTATTCGTGAACCCTTTGTTGCTTTGATGGCTCTTTGTGCTCTTTCAAAATCTTCTTTACTAATTATTGCTTCATGCATATTTTCTACTTTTATCCAATCTTCTTCAGGTAAGTTGATAAATTTCTTTGATTTGAAGCTTACCTTTTTTCTCTTTCCCTGTATAACTGTTCCTGTATATATTTCGTTTGAAAGAATAAATCGTACTGTCGATTGTTGCCATAATCCATAAGTTAAAGATTTTGTTCCTCTATTTCTTTTATTATAATCTGATGGAATTGGAATTTTCTTTTTACTTAAGTAATCTGCAATTTGCATTGTGCCAAAACCTGATAAATATTTTTCATATATCAGTTTTACAACATTTGCTGCCTCTTCATCTATTATTAAATGGTATTTATTTTCTGGATCTTTTTTATAGCCATATGGTGCTGTTCCTAAATATTCTCCAAGCTTTCTTTTCGCCCCTAAAACACTATTTATTTTCTTTGATGTATCTTTTGCATACATTTCATTTAATATAGATTTAAATGGTGCAATATCATTATTTGATGTATCATAAGCAGTATCTATATTGTCCAGGATAGCTATAAATCTAACATTATGTTCTGGGAAGTAATCTTCGATATAAAGACCAGATTGTACATAGTTTCTTCCAAGTCTTGATAAGTCTTTAGTTACTACCATATTGATTTTACCTGTTTCAATATCTACTATCATTCTATTAAATGCAGGCCTATCAAAACTTGTACCACTTACACCATCATCTACATATTCTGCAATAAAATTAAGTTTGTTTTCTTTAATGTATTGCATTAGCAAAGTCCTTTGGTTTCCAATGCTTTCGCTTTCTTGATATTTTTCTTTTTCTTCATCTTCTCTTGAAAGTCTAATATATATGCCTACTTTATATTCAATATTATTCATTATTGTATAGCTCACTTCTACCTCCTTTTTGCTATAAAAATATATGAGATAATATTGATACTCTTGCCAAATATTATATCATATTATCTCTTGTTTTGCTATTGATTTTACTAATTTGTACTATTATTTCTTAATATATAATTACTAAATGCTCTTTCTATAATCGTTTCTAATTTTTCTCCATTTTCATTAAATATTATATTTATTTTAAAATCATTTTTCTTTTTATATTTTCTTCTTTCTATGTTATCTTCTTGCATTACGCTCACTCCTCTAATTGTAAGTATTTCCAATTTTTGTATTTTTATTCTTTATGGCGAATACCATACTTGCATCTGCAATACATTTTACTATTTATTTTATTGTTTAGTTTAAAATGGGTACATAAAAAGAAAAAAGGGTAGAAAAAAAGAAGCTATTAAAGCTTCAATTT
>CANQZV010000003.1 GCA_947628425.1 uncultured Clostridia bacterium
GATGGAAGAGAAAGTAATTATAATAAATATAAAGAAAGTAAAGAAACAAGATATGGAGATGCAATTTTAGAAACTTCATCAAATGGTGATGATTACGGATGGAACGGAGACAGCTCCACCTTTACGTACGACTTTCATCCGTTTTTCGCACGTGGTGGCAATTACGATGATGGTTCTGATGCAGGTGTGTTCCATTTCTACAGCAATGGTGGCGATCCCTACAGCGACCTTTCGTTCCATACGGTTCTTGCGTTCTAGTGCTTTAAAAATGAAATTTAATTAATTTATGTAAAAAATTGTGGTAAATACTTTTTTGAAATTAGGGCCGGTTCTCTTTTCCATTTTTTGAAAAACAAGTTAATATTCTGCAAGAAATCTAGCCAAAAGGCTAGATTTTTTTGCTTTTTTGCTATATAATATAAAACGAAGAAAAGAGGTAGTTAATGAAAAAAAATATTGTGATTGGAATAGAAGGTCTTGTTGGTGCTGGTAAAACTAGTATTTGTAGAGAACTATTAAAAAGAGATAAAAATGCTGTTCTACTAAATGGTGGAAATTTATATAGAGCTATTGTTTATACATTAATGCAAAAAGAACCAAATATTTTAAAATTAAAAAAATTAACTAAAAATATTGATATAAAAAAATATATGGACGACTTAAAAGTAGAAATTAAAATAGAAGATAGAGAGTCAAAAATTTATATAGATGGCAAACTTGCAAATGAAGAAGAACTTCAATCTAAAGCTTCTTCATTGGCTGTTTCAATTATTGGTGGAATTGCAGATAATACAAAATTATTTGAATTTGCTAAAAATTTAATAGATGAACTAAAAAAAGAACATAATGTAATTGTTTCTGGTCGTTCAATAATGAAAATTTACCCTAGTATAGATTATCATTTGTTTATAACAGCATCTTTAAATGAACGAGTTAAAAGAAAATGCATACAATATAAAGAAGGAAAAGAAAATTATAGAGAAGTCAAAAGGAATATTGTTAGACGTGATAGATTGCAAAAATTAGCAGGATTTTATAAAATATATCCTAATACTATTCAAGTGGATGTAACAGATTGTAAATCTGTAGAAGAATCAACTAATAAGGTATTAGAGAATATAGATTATTCTTTATCTACTATAAAGTAAAGGAGGCCTCTATGCAATATATTAATAAAGAATTAATTGAATTAAATTCTTACTTAAAAAACAGAAAAGTTGCTATTATAGGCTTAGGAATAAGTAATATTCCTTTAGTTGATTATATGCATATGGTAGGAGCCAAAGTAACTGTTTTTGATAGTAGAATAATAGAAGATATACCTAAAAATGTTATAAAAAAAATTACAGATTATGCAATGGAGTTTTCTTTTGGACCAAATTATTTATCTAAATTAATAGGTTTTGATATTATATTTCGTTCTCCAAGTTGTATGCCTAACATACCAGAATTGCAAGATGAAATACAAAGAGGAGCAATTTTAACATCAGAAATTGAAATGTTAATGAAGTTATGTCCTGGTAAAATAATTGGTGTAACTGGTAGTGATGGTAAAACAACAACAACAACTTTAATTTACGAAATATTAAAGTCAAATGGTTATAATTGCTATTTGGGAGGAAATATTGGTAAACCTTTATTTACTAAGCTAAAAGAAATGACTCCAGATGATATTGTAATTTTAGAATTAAGTAGTTTTCAATTAATGGGAATGGAAGTTAGCCCTGATATTGCGGTTATTACTAATATATCTCCAAATCATTTAAATATTCATAAAGATTATGAAGAATATATAGATGCAAAGAAAAATATATTTAAATATCAAAATAAAGATGGAATTTTAGTTTTAAATTACGATAATATTGTAACAAAAGAAGCTGCAAAAGAAGCAAATGGAAAGGTAATTTATTTTAGTAGTAAAAATAAATTGAATGATGGTATAATTTTAGATGGAGATATTATTAAACAATGTGAAGATAAGTTAAGGAGACACATTTTAAATACTAAAAATGTACTATTAAGAGGAACTCATAATTATGAAAATATTTGTGCAGCAATTGCAGCTACTAAATCTTTAGTAAATATTGAAGATTGTGTAAAAACTATTACAGATTTTAAAGGGGTAGAACATAGACTTGAGTTTATAAGAGAAATTGATGGCGTTAAATGGTATAATGATTCTATAGGTACTAGTCCTACAAGAACAATTGCTGGTTTAAAATCTTTTAGTGAGAAAATTGTTTTAATAGCAGGTGGATACGATAAGCATTTGGATTATACGCCAATTGCAAAACCAATTTTGGAAAAAGTAGATAGTTTAATATTAATAGGAGATACAGCTACTAAAATTTTTGACTGTGTAAAAGAAGAGGCAGAGAAACAAGAAAAAGATATAAAAATATACATGTGTGATGAATTTAACAATATTGTACATGTAGCAAAAAAAGTAGCAAAACCTGGAGAAATTGTTTTATTTTCACCAGCTAGCGCAAGTTTTGATTTATTTAAAAATTTTGAAGAAAGAGGAAATAAATTTAAAGAATTAGTAAATAGTTTATAAATATAGAAAAATTATTAATTCACAAAAAATATAAAAATCTCATAATATATAGCAATATGTATATTAGGAGGTTTTGTTTATGAATTATTCTTATGAAGAATATATGAACAATTTATTGGGAAAAAACATAATTGATCGGAAATAATAATATGTCAAGTGAAATGGAACCATACGAAAATGAAAATGCTTTTACATATGAACAGTATGAAAATGAATTAACACAGTATTATCCAGATATTTATAAAATTGTATACCCTATGGTGTGTAAAGCTTGCTTATATATAACAGAAGATATAACGGAAGAATTAGTGGAAAGAATAACAAATGAAATATATGAAAATGTTGAAAATAATGAAGAACCAGAAGAGTCCAGATTTGTAAGAGAAAATTACAATAATATTCAACAATATAGAAACAATAGATATATGAACAGAAATATTAATTTAAGAAATGAAACTTCTACAGATGAAAAAAGACAAAAAAATTTTTTATTAAATGATTTAATTAAAATTTTGGTATTAAGAGAATTAATAGGAAAAGGAAGAAGACCGCAAAGACCATTTCCTTATATACCTGGAAGACCGAGAATATAGAAAATTTAATATATACAAAAAACTTCTCTATAATTAAAAATAGAGAAGTTTTTTGTATAATTAATTCATTAAGTAGTTACCAACAAATTAATTATTACATTTGTTGATTTCCAGGTATAATGTAATCTACTATACCATAAATAACAGCACCAATAATTGCTGCCATCCAAGATATTGAATATCCTGCAACAAAGAACTGTGTTACATATAGTGTAACAGCAGCAAGCACGAAACCAACAAATCCTTTACCAAACGGCGTAGCTTCTAAACCTGTGAACTTTACTATTAAATAATCTATAATTGTAAGAACTATAGCAGCAATTGCTAAAGTCCAAATATTATTAATGGTAAATCCAGGAGTAAAAAAAGCTGTAATTGCAAGAACTACTGCTGCAGCAACAAGTCTTCCTACAATTTGTCCAAAGGTAGAAGTTTGATTTTGAGATTGAACATTATCTTGATTATTAGCCATAATAAACCTCCATTCGAGTATATAATTACTCTAACTAAATATTTAGTTACATATATATTTTTAACTAAAAAAAATAAAATATACAAAATTAAAGTAAAAGAATAAAATTTGTAAAATTGAAAAAAATAATAAAAAAGATAAATTATTACATTTTTATTTTTTAAATAAATAAATAAATAAAATGCAGTAATTTTAAATAAAGGAGAGGTCAATGCTAATTACATTTGTAAGAGCAATTATTTTATATATAGTAGTTTTAATTGTAATGAGAATGATGGGAAAAAGAGAAATTGGACAACTTCAACCATTTGAACTTGCAATTTCTATTATGATAGCAGATTTAGCTTCTGTGCCTATGACAGAATTAGGAATTCCATTAGGAAATGGAATTATACCTATTCTAAGTCTTTTGTTAATGCATATGGTAATTTCTTTTGTTAATATAAAAAGTATTAATATGAGAAAAATAATTTGTGGAAAACCATCAATATTAATTTATAGAGGGAAAATAGATGAAAAGGCTTTAAGAAAAGAAAGGTTTACTGTAAATGAATTGCAAGAAAGATTAAGAGGGAATAACATATTTAATATATCAGATGTTGAATATGCAATATTAGAAACAAATGGAGAAGTAACTGTAATAACAAAGCCTGAAAAAAGAAATGTTATAACAGAAGATTTAAACTTACAAGTAGACTATGAGGGTATTCCATATGATTTAGTTGTGGATGGAAAAATAATGTATGAAAATTTAAAGGCAATAGGAAAAAATGAAAAATGGCTTGAAAAGGAATTAAAGAAATTTGATGCTAAACCTCATGAAGTTATACTTGCAACAATAGATGGAAAACAGCAAATTTTTTGTCAAAAAAAAGAAAAATAGAAGGAGATTAATTACATGTATAAAGAAATGATAATTGTTGTTATAGTAATAATTATTATTGTTACATTAGATATTATTACTAATAATTATACAACTTACGCAACAGATACATTATCTGGTGAACTTAACAATTTAAAAGAGTATATTATATTAGAGGATGATGAAAAAACATCTAAAATAATAGAGGAAGTTAAAGATAAATGGAAAGAATATAATAAAATATTATCTTATTATATTGAACATGATGAGTTAGAAAAAGTAGAAACAGAATTAGCAACTTTATCTGGTATAATAGAAGCAAAAGATTATAATCATGGTATTGGTAATTTAAATGCAACTGTTTTTATACTAGAACATATTAAAGATAAAGAAAAGTTTAGTATACAAAATATTTTTTAGTAATTGGAATAATTATATTAAAATTTTAGTTAATGCATAATTTTAAATATCTTTTTAGATTGTAAAGTTTGAAGTATGTGTACTAACAAATAAAAAAATCTAATTTTTCTTATTTGTTCATGTAAAACCTATTGAAAAAAATATAATGTTATGGTATAAATTAATAAGAATGAAAATCAAGGAATAATATATTAGATGAAGAATATAAAAGATTATAATTTAAATGAATTAAAAGAAGAATTTATAAAATTAGGAGAAAAACCATATAGAGCAGAGCAAGTTTTTACATGGTTATATATTGCACAAGTAACTTCTTTTGATGATATGACTAATTTATCTTTAGATTTGAGAGAAAAGTTAAAAAAAGAATATGATTTTCATAATTTTAAAATTATAAAAAAACAAGAATCTAAAGATGGAACAAAAAAGTATTTATTTGATGTTTTAGATGGTAATGCAATTGAAACTGTATTAATGGAATATCATCATGGTAAAACCTTATGTGTATCTTCTCAAGTTGGTTGTAAAATGGGATGCAAGTTTTGTGCTTCAACTGGAATTAACTTTTCTAGAAATTTAACATCTGGAGAAATTGTTGAACAATTATTAGCAGTTCAAAGAGATGAGAATATTAAAATTAACAATGTTGTTTTTATGGGAATAGGAGAACCACTAGATAATTATGAAAATGTAATAAATGCAATAGAAATAATTAATAATCAAAAGGGAATTAATATTGGTGCAAGGCATATTAGTATTTCAACTAGTGGATTAATTCCAAAAATATACGAATTGGCAGACAGTAATCTTCAGTGTACTTTATCTATTTCATTACATGCTACAAATAATAATAAAAGAAATAGTATGATGCCAATTAATACTAAATATCCAATAGAAGACTTAATAAAAGCTTGTAAATATTATATTAAAAAAACAAATAGAAGAATTTCTTTTGAGTATGCATTGGCAAAGGAAAATAACGATAATTTAGAGGATGCTAAAGAATTAGTAAAATTACTAAAAGGCATGTTATGCCATGTTAATTTAATACCAATTAACAAAATAGAAAATGGCATATATAGTAAAAGTACAAATGAAAATATAATGAAATTTAGAGATTACTTAAATTCAAAAGGTATAACTGCAACTATAAGAAGAGAATTAGGCTCAGATATTGATGCAGCATGTGGTCAATTAAGAAGAAAAAATTTATAGAACAGGAGAAAAATTTTATGAAAGTTTTTGCTAAATCAGATATTGGCAAAGCAAGAGAAACAAATCAAGATTCTTATTATGTATCACAGCCAAGTGAAAATGTAGGTTTATATATAGTTGCTGATGGTATGGGGGGCTATAATGGAGGAGATATTGCAAGTAGGCTTGCCATTACATCTGCTAAGAACTATATAGAAACAAATTTTAGTAAAATTGAACATAATAAAGAAGAATTGCAAAAGCTAATAAAAAACGCAATTGAATATGCAAATATGCTTGTATATGAAAAATCAAAAGAAAGCAAAGAATTAGAAGGAATGGGTACAACAATAGAAGTTGTTCTTGCATATAATAATAGAGTATACATAGGTCATATTGGAGATAGTAGAATTTATAGAATTAGAAAAAATTTTATGAGAAGACTTACAATTGATGATAGTTATGTTCAAAAATTAATTAAAGATGGAACCATTACAAAAGAGGAGGCAATAAATCATCCTAAAAAGAATATGCTTACAAAAGCTTTAGGATGCACATCTTTTGTTGAACCGGAAGTTACCGTAAAAGGTTTTTTAAAGGATGATATTATTGTAATAACTTCAGATGGATTAACAAATATGGTTAATGAACAGGAAATTTTTAATATTGTAACAGCGAATTTAGAAAAGGCAAATGAAGAACTAATAAAAAGAGCAAATGATGCTGGTGGACTTGACAATATAACAGTTATCATAATAAAAAATAATTAATTATATCAAAAGAAAAATGTTTAAATAAATTGGAGGTTACTATGAATTTAGAAGGTAGATTATTAGGAAATAGATATGAACTATTAGAAAATATTGGAAATGGAGGAATGGCAACTGTATATAAAGCAAAGTGCCATGTTTTAAATAGGTATGTAGCTGTAAAAATATTAAGAGATGAATTTACAACAGATGATGAATTTGTTAAAAGATTTAATACTGAAGCACAAGCAGCTGCTAGTTTAACACATCCTAATATTGTATCAGTATATGATGTTGGAAGTGAGGGAGATATTCATTACATAGTAATGGAGCTAATTAAAGGTAAAACTTTAAAAGAAATAATTAATGAAGACGGAGTTCTTTCTTGGAAGTGGTCTGTTAATGTAGCTATTCAAATAGCTTCTGCTCTAGAAACAGCACATAGAAATAATGTTATTCATAGAGATATTAAACCACATAATATTATTATTACAGAAGATGGAATTGCTAAAGTAACAGATTTTGGAATTGCCAAAGCAGTTTCTAATTCTACAATAACAGCATTTGGAACAACTATTGGATCAGTACATTATTTTTCACCAGAACATGCAAGAGGTGGATATACAGATGCTAAGTCAGACTTATATTCTTTAGGGGTAGTATTATATGAAATGGTAACAGGAAAAGTACCATTTAATGCTGATACGCCTGTTTCGGTAGCCCTAAAACATATGCAAGAAACACCAATTGAGCCAATGAAAATAAATCCAAATATTCCAATAGCTGTTAATAATATTATTATGAAAGCAATGCAAAAAGATATTAACTTAAGATATCAAACAGCAACAGAATTATTACGTGATTTAAGTTTAGCTTTAAAAAAACCTAATGAAGACTTTGTAATTACTGAAAAGCATTCAAATGTTTCTGATGCTACACAAAGAATATCTACTATATATGATAAATCTGGAGAACCAGAAAACAGAAATAAAAAAGAAAAAGATGGATTCTTAGGATTTGTAAAAAAACATAAAGTTTTGTCAATGGTAATAGGGGGTATAGCATTATTTATTGTTACTATACTTATTACAAATTTAATAATAAATCTTACAACAAAATCGGATATTCCTGTTCCAAACTTAGTGGGAATGGAGCAAACACAAGCACAAAAAACAGTAGAAGAACTAAAATTTAAATATGAAAAAGTAGGAGAAGAATATAATAAAGATGTACCTGCTGGATATATTATTTCACAAGATCCAACATATATGCCAAATTACTCTATTAAAGAGGGAAGTACTATTTCTGTAATTATTAGTTTAGGAAGAAATGTTGTTCAAGTTCCAAAGGTAATAGGTCTAACATCAGAAGAAGCACAAAAACAACTAACAGAATTAGGTTTAGAAGTAAATATAGAAGAAGAGTATAATAGTAAAGTTGAAGCGGGTTATGTAATAGAACAAAGTTTAGAAGAAAATGAAGAAGTTGATAATGGAGAAACAATCACCATAAAAGTTAGTAAAGGAACAGAAAAAGTTGTTGTGCCAGATTTAAATGGAAAAACAGAAGCACAAGCAAAAAAAGAAATTACTTCAGCAGGTTTAAAACTTAAGTCTGTTGTAACATCAGAAGATACTACAAAAGATGATGGTGTTGTTATAAAACAAACTTTAGAAGCAGGAACAGAAGTTGATAAAAACTCATCTATTACAATTACAGTTAATAAGTTACAAGCACAAAAAGAAGCTACAATTAATGTTAATGTTAAGTCTTTATTAAATGGAACATCAGATAAAGAAACTGTATTACTATTAATTAAAGTTGGAGATGACAAGGTATATGAAGAAAATGTTAAACCAGAAGTAGAAAGTATATCTCAAAAAATTTCTGGAAAGGGAACAGTTACAGTAAAAGTTTACATTGATGGTATTTTAAAAGGTAATAAGGATATTAATTTAAATGAAACTACATCATATATTTTTGAGTAAATAATTAGGCAGGTATATATTTTGCCTGCTTAATTGTTATTATATAAAAGGTGAATAATGGAAAATATTAAACAGGGTATAGTTATTAGTATTATATCTAATCTATTTTTTGTAGAAATTGAAAATAAAATATACGAATGCAATTCAAGAGGTATTTTTAAAAACAAAGAAGAAAAGCCTATAGTAGGAGATATTGTAAAAGTATGTATTCAAGAAAAACAAAACACTATTATTGAAATTATTAATAGAAAAATTTTTTTAAAAAGACCTAAAATAGCTAATTTAACTCAACTATTACTAGTAATTTCTGCCAAAAACCCAAAGCCAGATTTATTAATGTTAGACAAGCAATTAGCAATTGCAGAGTATTTGAAAATTAATCCAATTATTATAATAAATAAAAAAGATTTAGATGAAAAAGAAACTAATAAAATTGCACAAATATACTCTAAAATAGGATATAGAGTTATTAAAAGTAATGCAAAAAATATAGAAGAAAACATAAATGAAATAAAAAGTGTATTACATAACAATATTAATGTTTTTTCTGGAAATTCTGGTGTAGGAAAATCTACATTAATTAATAGAATATTAAATAATAATGTAACACAAGAGGGAGAAATTAGCTATAAAAATAAAAAAGGAAAGAATACTACAACTTGGGTTAAATTATATAAGCTTGAAGAAAATACATATATAGCTGATACACCAGGTTTTTCTACGTTTGACATATACGAAATAAATTATAAAGAGTTATTTAAGTATTTTGTAGAATTTGAAAAATATATAAAAAAATGCGAATTTTCAGATTGTACTCATATAAAAGAAGAAGCTTGTGGAGTAAAATTAGAAGTAGGAAAAAATATATCCGAATCTAGATATAATAATTTTAAAAAAATATATATAGAGTTAAAAGATAGAGAGGAGCATAAATGGTAGAGGTATCAACATCAATTTTATTAATTAATAGAGATAATTCTATAAAAACATTATATAATTTAGAAATTGCGAAAACAGATTATTTTCATATAGATGTAATGGATGGAGAATTTGTAAATAATAATACAATTGAAATTATGCAAGAATATTGTAGTCAAATAAAACAAATATCGAATATACCATTAGATGTGCATTTAATGGTAAAAGATATAAAAACATTTATAAATGCTTATATTCCATATGAACCAAATAGTATAACGTTTCACTTAGAAGCATGTAAAGATAAAAATGAAGTTATAGAATGTATTAAATATATAACACAAAATAATATTAAAGTAGGAATAGCAATTAACCCTAATACATCTGTTAAAGAAATATATAACTATTTACCTTATGTGCATAGTATTTTAATAATGACTGTAGAACCAGGATATGGTGGGCAAAAATTAATACCAGAAACTATAGAAAAAATAAAAGAACTAAAAAATTATCTTAATAAGAAAAACATAGATATAGATATAGAAGTTGATGGTGGAATTAATTTGGAAAATATTAAATTATTAAAAGAAGCAGGAGCAAATATACTAGTGGCAGGTACAGCAATTTTAGAAGCAAAAAATTATAAAGAAGTAATAAATAAAATAAAGGATATTAAATAAATTATATCCTTTATTTTATTTGAAAGCTAATATTTATCTAAATTTAAATTTATTTCTTTAATTATTATCTTTCTTTCTATTTATGTCAAATATTATAGCATCATCATTATCAAGTAAAAAAGAACTATTTGTTGTATTATTTTTTATAGGATCAATATCTCCATTTGATTCTTTATTGAATTCGATATTTTTTAAATTAAATTTTTCTTTTTTATTTTTTGTATTTAAGTTTTCTTCACTAATACCATTTGTAAATTTTGTAAAATCAAATTGTTTACTTGAATGTTGTTCTGAATATTTAGAGTTTAAAACATCTACTTTCATTGTACCAACTAAATTTTTACCCTTTAAGTTTTTAACTTTATACATACATTGCTTTGCTTTTAAAGCTTGCACTTTTCCTGGTGTATAATTTGGTTTCCATTTATATAAAGCATTTTTATATTTTGGATCATACTGACCTTTTTCAGTATCATAATCGTAAGTAAATGTCCATTCTCTTTTATCTCCAAGTTCATTTGACCACCACTCATTATCTTCTGGTGTATTATTTCCAAAAATAAATTTATTAGAGCAGTTAGCAAGAATTGTTTCTCTATATTTGCTTCGTTTTTGTTCACCTAATTGTCTTAAGTTTTGAGCGGATATTATTAATCCTACTTTGTATTTTCTATATAATGTGAACATATTTGTTGTAGCATGTGTAATAAAGTCAGGAAATTCATCTATATATAAGAAATGAGGAACTCGAGATTTCTCGTTTCCAGGTCTTCTTAAAACAGAGTATTGCATTAATAATAAGAAAAATAATCCAAAGGCAGTATGAACACTAGCACCTAAGTCTCCACGTCTGGTACATACTAAAGTTATTTCTCCATTTTCTAATACATCATCATAGTTTAAATTATTAGATCTGTTACACAAAATATTTTTAACTCCCTGAACTCTAAGAAGTGTATCTAATTGTGTAGTTGCTGCATTAATATATTTTTCAGTTTCTGCTTTGTTTGCACCATTTGAATAAAAGTTCTTTTTAAAATAACCTAATTGCAAAGAATATTTTTCAGCAAGTTCAGGTATTTCTTCTAACTGATTACACATTTTTTCGACTATTGAAAAATCATTAAACATATTTAACATATCTTCCAAATTTGGTAGTAAATTATTATTTAATCTTGGATACATTTCTTTTAATAAAATTGAAATATTTTCAACAGCTTGTATTGTTACGTTCTGTCTATATGATTCTTCTAAATCTGTACCTGCATAAGTATACATTTCCTTTAATACAGATGAAATTATAATTGCAATTTTTACAGGATCATCAAATGCAAAAGGGTTTAATCCAGGTGAATTTGGATTTGATGGATCAATTAAGTTAACAGGTATATTATAGTTTTTAGCAACTTCTAACATTCTAGATGTAGATTCATAATCTGGAGAAATAGAAGTAAAACCTAAGTTTCTATATACAGTTGTTGTACCATCATAAGCTATCATCTTTTTTAAATATGCTTTAAAGATTTTTTCTTTTCCATTATTAGGAACAAGCATATTTAAATTAAAATTGTCATTTAAATATTGATTGTCATAAGGATATTTAAGTGATGCAATACCAGTTTTTAATGCAGTATATCCAAGTTCTTTAGATGCTTCTTTAAAGAAATATTTTTTTTCAATATCTTTTGCCATCATTGGTTCAAACATCATAGAAGTTTTTCCACTACCAGAAACCCCGCATACAAATGTAGATTGAAATCTTCCTTGTTCTGTAATTATAACAGAAGAACCAGAAACTTTATCAGAATATAATGGCATTTCTACTGAATATGCACCAGTATTTTCTTTTTTACCAGATAAATCAATACCACCATAATCCATAATAGAATCTCTAATGTCTTTTGTATCATTAATCCATGAAAATAATTTTTTAAATAATGGATAGAATGTTACTAAAGGTAAGTATATGGCTAATGATTGAAATGCTGGTTGGATAAGGTTTGAAAAATCTGATACTATATTTACATATCCAGGTGTTGCCATAAATAATAACCAACATAATAAATTAAACCATTGTACTACCATAGATATTCCAATAATATATAATGCTATACAATATAAATAAAAAAATGATAGTTTAATTCTTGATGCATTAACAAAAGATGAAGAGCCAGAAAATAAAAATGCGAAAATTGGACATGCAATTGCTAATGTATATTGTATAGGAGACCAGTAAGATACAGATACTCCAGTTAAAATCATAAATAACATCTCTACAATTCTATCAACAGCAAGATAAATAGTAATAACTGTTAAAATATATGTAAAGAAAGTGTTTCTATCAGTTTTAAGAAACTTTAAAAATTTATCAAAAATTTTCATTTCTAATTACTCCCCTAATAAATAATTATATATATTATCTTACAAAATGAGTAAAAAAACAAGAGTTTTTATACAAAATGTAGAAAAAAAATTTACAAATTTACTTGAATAAAATATAAAATATGAATATAATTATAAAACAGTATAAAATGAATTTAAAAATTAAAGGAATGGTAAAAACATGGATGAGAAAAAAAGAATAGAAAAGAAAGATGGATTTATGTTGGGCGTTTTATCGCTAATGCTTTCTCAAACTTTAATAAAATTGTTGGGTTTGGTTTCTAAAATTTTCTTAACTAATAAAGAAGGTTTTGGAGATATAGGTAATGGAATTTATGGTAGCGGTTATCAAATATATGCTATGTTACTTACCATTTCATCAATTGGTGTACCTAATGCTATTGCAAAATTAATATCAGAAAAAGTTGCGGTTGATAATTATAAAGGAGCTCATAGAGTATTTAGAATTGCATTAATTACATTTGGATTAATAGGATTTATAGGTACTTTAATATTATTTTTAGGTGCATCTGGTATTGCAAATGCAATTGGTGTTCCAGAAGCAGAATTATCATTAAAAGTACTTTCACCATCTATTACATTTGTTACAGTAGCATCTGTTATAAGAGGTTATTTTAACGGATTGGATAAAGTATCTGTTACTGCAAAAGCACAAGCTTTAGAACAAGTATTTAAAACAGTTATTACAATCTTAGCTGTAGAAATAATAGGAATAGGAACAAATTTAGATACAACACTGATGGCAGCAGGAGCAAACTTAGCTACAACTTTATCTGTATTTCTAAGTTTTGTATACATATACATATATTACAATAAATTTAAAAAGATGATACTTCCAAAAATAAAACAAAACATAAATTATATTCCAGATAGGATAAAAAATATTGTAAAAAAAATATTATTTGTTTCTATTCCTATTACTTTAAGTGCAATTATGTCTACACTATCAAAAATAGTAGATATTGTAACAGTAGTAAAGGGACTTAAGAAATTTTTGCCAGATTCAGTTGCAAAAGCTCATTATGGTATTTTATCTGGAAAAGTGGATACATTAGCAACATTGCCGCTTTCTTTTAATATTGCATTTGCAACTGCACTAGTTCCATCAGTATCTTCTTTAATTACAAAAAATGATACCAGAACAGCTAGCAAACGAATATCATTTTCATTATTAGTAACTATGCTTATTGGGTTACCATGTACATTTGGTATGATGGTATTTGCACAGCCAATTATTAATTTATTGTTTCCGAATGCAACTGAGGGAGGATTTTTATTACAAATTTTCTCATTAACTATTATTTTTGCTGTATTAATGCAAACCACAAATGGAGCATTACAGGGGTTAGGAAGAATTATTGTTCCAGCAATTACATCATTTATTGGTGTTGCTTTAAAATTAATTTTTAACTTAATACTAGTTCCAAATCCTAAGTATGGGGTTAATGGTGCAGCAATTGCTTCTGTAATTAATAATTTCTTTGCATTCTTTTTAAGTTTTCTTGTTTTAAGAAAAACAATAAAGTTAGAATTAAATTTTACAAAATTTATATTAAAACCAGTTATTGCTACTGTAGCTATGTGCATATGTTCTTATTATTTGTATACAATATTAATAGGTATTATTTCATTAAAAATAGCTACTATTATTAGTTTAATATTTGCTGTAATAATTTATATTATTATGGTTATTATATTAAAAATATTTACACAAGAAGAAATATTAATGATTCCATATGGTAAAAAAATTAGCAAAATTCTTAAAACCATTGGTATTAAGCAAAACTAGGTATTTTAATATTAATGCTTTTTTACAAAAAATGTTTATTTTCTTACTCTATAAAGGATTTTAAGAAAAAAAGTTTTAAAAAAAAAGAAGGATTTTATTTTAATATGACGAATAATGCTAATGTAGAAGAAATTTCTACATATTTCAAACTTTTTAGGAGGTAAATTAAATGAACAAATCTGATTTAGTAGCAGCTATAGCTGCAAAAACAGGAGACACAAAGAAAAGTGCAGAAGAAACATTAAACGCTTTCGTTGATGTTGTTATCGAGACATTAGTTAAAGGAGAAAAAGTACAATTAGTAGGTTTTGGTTCTTTCGAAGTAAGAAAAAGAGCTGCTAGAAAAGGTAGAAATCCACAAACTAAAGAAGAAATTAAAATACCAGCATCAAAAGCTCCAGTATTTAAAGCTGGAAAAGCATTAAAAGATTTAGTTAATAAAAAATAATTATTAATAATAAATAAAAAAGAACATTTTTAAAATGTTCTTTTTTTATTTTTATAAACTTGACAAAACAGGAAAAACTATGTAAAATGAAATCTGTTAAATAATTACTACTACATAAATGAAAGTAGTTAAAGGAGATAATATATATGAATGTTTATAGAACGCATAATTGTGGAGAATTAACAAAACAAGATGTTGGAAAATCTGTTAAAATTGCAGGATGGGTACAAGTTATTAGAGATTTAGGAGGACTGCTTTTTATTGACTTAAGAGATCAATATGGTATTACTCAAGCTGTTGTTACTGTAGAAAGTAACTTACTTGAAATGGCTTCTAAAATTCCTAACGAATCTACTATTTCTGTTGAGGGAATTGTTAAATTAAGAGATGAAGAGACTATTAATAAAAATATTGTAACAGGAGAAGTAGAAGTTGTTGCAGAAAAAATTGAAATATTAGGAAAAAGATTGAAAAATTTACCTTTTGAAATTAATTCAGATAAAGAGGTAAGAGAAGATTTAAGATTACAATACAGATTTTTAGATTTAAGAAATGAAAAATTAAAAAATAATATTTTATATAGAGCAAAAATATTACAATTTTTAAGAAATCAAATGATAGAAAAAGGATTTACAGAAGTTCAAACACCAGTACTTACTAGTTCATCACCAGAAGGAGCTAGAGATTACTTAGTACCAAGTAGAGTTCATCCAGGAAAATTTTATGCACTACCACAAGCTCCTCAACAATTTAAACAATTATTAATGATATCTGGAATTGATAAATATTTTCAAATAGCACCATGTTTTAGAGACGAAGATGCAAGAGCAGATAGAGCACCAGGAGAATTTTATCAATTAGATATGGAAATGGCTTTTGCAACACAAGAAGATGTTTTTGAAGTTATGGAAAAAGTAATGTATAATACTTTCAAAGAATTTGGAGGAAAGAAAGTAGCTGAATATCCTTTTCCAAGAATTGCATATAAAGATGCAATGTTAAAGTATGGTAGTGATAAGCCAGATTTAAGAAACCCACTTATTATACAAGATGTAACGGACATATTCCAAAATATAGAATTTAACGCTTTTAAAGGAAAAACTGTAAGAACAATCACAGTTCAAAATGTGCAAGATGTACCAAGAAAGTTTTATGATGGAATGACTAATTTTGCTATAGAAGAATGTGGTGCGAAGGGTCTAGCATGGTTAAAAGTATTAGAAGATAGAAGCTTACAGGGCCCAATTGCAAAATTTATTGATGATGATGCAAGAGAAAAAATGTTAACATCAACAAATACAAATCCAGGAGATGCAATTTTCTTTATAGCAGAACAACCAGGTATAGTAGAAAACTTGGCGGGAAAAATAAGAGAAGAATTGGGAATACGTCTAGATTTGATTGAAAAAGATGTATATAAATTCTGTTGGATTGTAGATTTTCCTATGTATGAATTAAATGAAGAAGGAAAATTAGATTTTTGCCATAATCCATTTTCAATGCCACAAGGTGGAATGGATGATTTATTAAATAAGAATCCACTAGATATTTTAGCATATCAGTATGATATTGTATGTAATGGTATAGAACTTTCTTCAGGAGCTGTTAGAAATCATAATCCAGAAATTATGGTAAAAGCATTTAATATTGCAGGATATGATAAAACAACAATTGAAAATAAATTTCCAGCATTATTTAATGCCTTCCATTATGGAGCACCACCACATGCAGGAATTGCACCAGGTATAGATAGAATGATAATGTTGATGCAAGATGAACCAAGTATAAGAGAAGTAATTGCATTCCCAATGAATAGTAAAGCACAAGATTTAATGATGGGAGCTCCAGGAGAAGTAACAGAAGAACAATTAAGAGATGTACACATAAAGATAAGAGAAAGTAAAAATAAATAATTATATATATTATAAATTAAATAGACTGTACTAGAATATAAAATGAAAAATAAATAACCATTTTTGGGCATTTATTATGTTATTCTAGGATAGTCTATTTTTTATATAAATATATTTAGATTAGAAATTTATTACAATTAAATTACAAATATTGATAAATATATAACAATATGATATATATAAAATATTATAGGAAGAAAGAGGATAAAATGTCGGTTATTAAAAAAACAAAAGAGGAAATAAATTCAATTAAAAAAAAGAATGTTGCAAGAAGAAAAAATGCAATTTTATATCCAATTTATAAAGTTTTTGCATGGGATTTACTATGTTATTATTCTATTGAATATTTATTTTTAACAATTACAAAAGGAATAACTCCTAGCCAAGTTCTTACTGTAACTGCCGCATATACAATATCTAAAGCTCTTTTACAAATTCCCGCTGTTATTATTTCAGAATATCTGGGTAAAAGAAAAAGTATGATTTTGGGTAATTTTCTTGTATTGTTACATATTTTATTATTAATTTTTGCACCTAATATATTTATAATATATTTTGCTGAATCTTTTGCAGCAGTTGGATATAATATAAAAGATATATGTGATAGTAATTTACTATATGATTCTGTTGCTACAAAAGGTGGAGATGGTTTATATAGTAAATTAGAGAGTAGAGGTGGAAGTGGTTATTACGTATTAGATGCTATACTTTCTTTAATGGCAGGTTATTTATTTGTAATAAATAATTATATTCCAATGATTATTTGTGCAATATGTTTACTTATTTCTTTAATTATTGCATTTAGATTAAAGGAAATTTATTCTATTAAAAAAAGGAAGAACATTGGTGAATTTATTATTAAATATAAAACAGACCTTATTACATCATTGAAGTTTATAAAAAAATCTAAAAGAATGAAAGCATATGTTTTATTTGGAGCATTATTCTATGCAATTATAAAAATATTTGACAAATATAAAAGTAGTTTATTAATTGATGTTGGAATATCATCTGAACAATATTCAATTATTATAGCAGTACTTAGTTTAATTGCTGGAGTTTCAGTTTCATTTGCAAAAAATATTCAACATAAATTTAAAAACAAAACTTTAACTTATATATCAATAACTTATATATTATCTATACTATTTTCAGGTGTAATTGCATTAAATCTAACAAATAATGTAGCAATACCATTTATACTTGCTTTATATGTTATCTCAAGAATATGTGATTCTCAATGGTATATAGTTAAAGGAAAATATTTAAAGAATTTTACAAAACCTAATACAAGAGCTAAAATTACATTTACATTTGAAGCTATTTCTTCATTATCTTGTGGATTAGCGTCAATACTTGGAGCCATGATATTAGAAATTACAGATATTAATCATGCAATTATAATAGTAGCATTAACTGGATTAGCTTTAATGATTATTGTACTTGATTATATGAAAAGTAGATTTGGTTTAAAACCTAAACAATATGAAAAAGCAGATATAGAATTTTAATATTACCAAAAAATCACTTTAAGAATATATTATTCTGAGGTGATTTTTTTGAAAGAGATATTATACAATAGAGATATGGCGGTAACGTATGCAAGAAAATGGGCTTATAAAAGAAATCCTAAATATTACAATTTTGATAATATAGGTGGAGATTGCACTTCATTTGTTTCACAATGTATATATGCTGGCAGCAAAATAATGAATTATAAAAAACATGTTGGGTGGTACTATAACTCCGTAAATGATAGAAGTCCTTCTTGGAGTGGAGTAGAATATTTATATGATTTTTTAACCACTAATCAAAGTGTTGGACCAAGTGCAAAAGTAACAGATATAAGTAATATGGAAATAGGAGATATAGTTCAATTAAAGTTTAGTAATATGAGTAATTTTTCACATAGTTTATTAGTAGTAGATAAAATAAATAGTGAAATTTATGTAGCTACTCATACAGATGATTCATACAATAGAAATCTATCAAGTTACACTTATGAAGGAATTAGATTTTTACATATAAATAAAGTTTTAACTTGGTAATATTAGAAAAATGTTAAGTTTATATATTATTTAGGTTTACTTTTTTAAAGTTGCAAATTCGAATCGAGAAGAAAAAAGTGTGCTTAGTAAATTTGTTCTATAATATTTTTTTATAAAAATTCTTGAAATATTATTATATTACTGATAGAATTATATAATAAATTCAAGAAGAAAGCGTGAAATACATGAATAGTAATAAAAAAAGTCTAAAAATATTTGGAATAACAATTTGGAGAATATGTGCTTATCTTATTATTTATAGTGTAATAGGTTTTATTATAGAAACATTATATGCTATACTTCTATACAATGTACTAGAGAGTCGAAAAAGTTTTCTATATGGACCATTTTGTGCAATTTACGGAATTGGTGCAACATTAATGATTTTATTTATAAAAAAATATTTTAATAAAAATAATTATACTTTATTTTTAGGAGGTTTTGTTATTGGCTCTATAGTTGAATATACAATTAACTACTTAGGAGAATTAACAACAAGTGTAAAATGGTGGGATTATTCAAACCAATTTTTAAATATAAATGGAAGAATATGTTTATTATATTCTTTTTTATGGGGAATATTATCAATTTTTATTATTAAATTTTTTAATCCTAAAATAGACAAATTTCTGAATTGGCTGAAACAAAAGTTTAATCCAAAATTATCAAAATTAATAATTATTTTTAGTATTATATTTTTGTTAATAGACTATATTATAACAGGAGTTGCAATTAGCTTATGCCTATTAAGAAAATCTGTAGAAAATAATTTAAACATAAAGAACAAAGAAAAAGCTCAAAAATTGTATAGCTATATATATAATAATGAAAAATTAAGCGATTTTATCAATTATTTTTGGAATGATAATAAAATGCTGATTACATTTCCTAATTTAAATATATTATTACAAGATGGTACGATAGTTTATATAAAAAATTTAACGCCAAATGTTAAAACTTATTATTACAAATTTAAATAGAAAGTATGGTATAACAATAATGAGAATTTTAATTCAAAGAGTATCAAAGGCATCAGTAAAAGTTGAAGAAAAAGTAGTTGGAAATATAAAAAAAGGATTATTAGTTTTTTTAGGTATAACACATGAAGATGAAAAGGAAGATGTAGATTATTTAGTTAAAAAACTATGCAATTTAAGAATATTTAAAGATGAAAATAATAAGATGAATTTATCTATAAAAAACATAGAAGGAGAACTATTAATTGTATCACAATTTACACTATATGCTGATAGTAGTTCAGGAAATAGACCTAATTTTATATTAGCTGCAAATGCAAATAAAGCAGAAAATTTATATGAATATTTTATAAAAAAGTGCAAACAAAATAATATTAATACTGAAACTGGAATATTTGGAGCTTCTATGCAAGTAGAGTTAATAAATGATGGTCCTGTAACAATATTATTAGAAAGTAAATAAATTTTATTAAAATAAAAATGTAATAAATTTAAAAAAATAATACACAATTAATATAAAGTATGATAAAATAAAAAAAATTATAAGAATGGGAAAGGAAACAAAAATGAGTAATATAAAATATAAAAGAGTGTTATTAAAGTTAAGTGGAGAAGCATTAGCTGGAGAAAATGGTACAGGAATTAATACACAAGTAGTTGGAAATATTTGTGACCAAGTAAAAGAACTAATTAATTTAGATGTAGAGGTTTCAATTGTTGTTGGTGGTGGAAATTTTTGGAGAGGAATATATGGTCCTAATATGGAAAGAACAACATCAGATTATATGGGAATGCTTGCCACTGCAATGAATGGATTAGCATTACAAGATGCATTGGAAAAAAGAGGAATATATACAAGACTTCAAACAGCAATTGAAATGAGAGAAATTGCAGAGCCTTATATTAAAAGAAAAGCATTAAAACATTTAAGTAAAAAAAGAGTTGTTATATTTGCATGTGGAACAGGAAACCCATATTTTACCACAGATACAGCCGCAGCATTAAGAGCAGCAGAAACAGAGGCAGATATTATCTTATTAGGAAAAACAATTGATGGTGTATATAGTGCAGATCCTAAAAAAGATAAAAATGCAAAAAAATTTGAAAAAATAACTTATTTAGATGTTTTAAATAAAGATTTAAAAGTTATGGATTCAACTGCAACGGCGCTTTGTAAAGATAATAATATACCAATTATGGTTTTTGCAATTGCACAGCCAGAAAATATGGTAAAGGCTGTTAAAGGAGAAAATGTTGGTACTATTGTTAAGTAAATATTAAAAAAATTAAAATAAGAAAGGAAAATTTAAAATGGATTTTAGTGAGTTAGAAAGTAAAATGAATAAAACAATATCAGTTCTTAAGGAAAATTTATCTGAGATAAGGGCAGGAAGAGCTAATCCTGCTATATTAAATAAAATAACAGTAGAATATTATGGAACACCTACACCTATTAATCAAGTTGCTGGAATTTCTGTACCTGAAGCGAGATTAATTGTTATTCAGCCTTGGGATGCAAGTATTTTAAAGGATATTGAAAAAGCGATTCTTGCATCTGATATAGGAATTAATCCAAATAATGATGGTAGAATAATAAGATTAGTATTTCCTGAATTAACAGAGGAAAGAAGAAAGGAACTAGTAAAAGACATTAAAAAAATGGCAGAAGAATCTAAAGTTTCTGTTCGTGCGATTAGAAGAGATGGTATAGATAAAGCAAAGATAATGCAAAAAAACTCAGAGATAACAGAAGATGACTTAAGAACTGCAGAAGAAACAATTCAAAAATTAACAGACAAAAAGATAGAAGAAATAGATAAAATTATAGAAGATAAAGAAAAAGAAATATTAACAGTATAGTAAATAAATTGTAATTTATAAATCATATGTTTGAAGCTAGAAGTTGAAACTTAGGGTAATTTATATTGTACTATTTTCATACTTTTAATTTCTAATATATACATAAAAATAAATAAAAAGGAATGTAGATATGGAAAACAAAGTTAATTTACCAACACATATAGCTATTATTATGGATGGAAACAGAAGATGGGCAAGAAAAAATAATTTAGACGTTAGACTGGGACATAAAAAGGGTGCAGAAACATTAGAAAATATTGTTAAATATTGCAATAAAATAGGTATAAAGTATTTAACAGTATATGCATTTTCAACAGAAAATTGGAAACGTAGTAAAGAAGAAGTGGGAGCATTAATGTTACTTTTACAAAATTATCTAGATGATTTTGCTAAAAAAGCAGACACAGAGAATATTAAAATTAATATGATTGGAAGTAAAGATAATTTATCAAAAGGATTATTAAAAAGTATAGATAATGCAATTGAAAAAACAAAAAATAATACAGGAATTAATTTTAATGTGGCTTTTAATTATGGTGGAAGAGATGAAATTGTTTATGCTGTAAAATCAATAGCACAAAAAATTAAGGAAAATAAAATACAAATTCAAGACATAAATGAAGATTTAATATCAAGCAATTTATATACAAATAAAATACCTGATCCAGACCTAATGATTAGAACTAGTGGAGAGATTAGACTTAGTAATTTTTTACCATGGCAATTGGTATATTCTGAATTTTATTTTGTGGAAAAATTATGGCCAGATTTTACAAATGAAGATATTGATAAAGCAATAGAAGAGTATGAAAAAAGATGTAGAAAATTCGGAGGAAAGTAGAAAGGTAAAAAATATGGATATTAAAAGAATTACTTCAGCTTTATTAGGATTACCAATGGTAATTGTAGTACTTTTATTAGGAAATAAATATATAATTGATATAGCAATATCTGTTATTGCAATAATTGCTTTACATGAATATTTTAATGCTTTTAGCAAATACAAACCTGTAAAGTGGCTAGGATATTTAATAGCATTATCAATATGTTTTATACATATTTTTCCAACAGATATTTTATTTAAAATAATTAGTTTGAGTATACCAATTATAATTACTATTTTATTTATTCAATTAATAATAAAAGATTTGAAAATAAGTATTATTGATGTAGAAATAACATTTTTTGGTATAGTATACATAGTTTTATTTATTATGTTTATTCCATTAATTGCAGGAAGTGAAAATGGAAAAATTCTAATATGGTATACACTTACTTCCGCATGGGGAACAGATATATTTGCATATTTAATTGGTCATAGATATGGAAAACATAAATTTAGCAAAATTAGTCCTAATAAATCTATAGAAGGATGTATAGCTGGAATATTAGGTTCAATATTATTAACAATATTATATACATATTGTATACAAAAATTTTTAAATATTTATATTATTTCATATAATTATGCAATATTTATGTCTATAGTTTTAAGTATAATAGGTCAATTTGGAGACTTTGCTGCATCTAGTATAAAAAGGTTTGTTGAGATTAAAGATTTTAGTAATTTAATTCCAGGACATGGAGGATTATTAGATAGAATTGATAGTTTAATATTTATTGCACCGTTTGCATATTTATTATTAATAATACTTTAAAATTAATGGAGGAAAATAATTGCTTAGTATTTTAATAAATGCGTTAAAGATAATATTTTTATTAGGTTTTTTAGTTTTTATTCATGAAGGTGGGCATTTTTGTATAGCAAAACTTTGCAAAGTTCGTGTAAATGAATTCGCAATAGGTTTTGGACCAACATTATTTAGTAAAATTAAAGGAGATACAAAGTATGCTCTTCACCTTATTCCATTTGGAGGTTTTGTAAGTTTAGAAGGTGAAGAAGAACACTCAGATATAGATGGTTCTTTTAGTAATGTTAGCATTCCTAAAAAAATTGCAATTGTATTAGCAGGAGGAACCGTAAATATTGTATTTGGACTAATGGTTTATTTTATTTTACTTACATCTTCAGGAAATTTTTCAACAAATATTGTAGATTATGCAATTGATGGTTATTCAGCGAAAACTGCTGGAATTATTTCTGGAGATAAAATAGTAGAAATTAATAATAAAAAAGTAAGAAATAACACAGATATAAATAAATATTTAAACAATTACAGTCCTGAAACAGAATTAACATTAAAAGTGAAAAGAAATAATGAAATAATAGAAACTAATGTAAAACCAGTTAATATAGTGTCAAAAGATATAGGAATTTATTTTACTAATACAAAAGATTTACTACCTAAAATAGCAGTAATAGAAAATAATTCTCCAGCACAAATTGCAGGAATAAAAGAAAATGATATAATAATTAGTGTAAATAATAATTCAGTAGAAAATGATTTATACAAAGCAATTAATTTAATACAAAATTCAACAACAGAAACGATTAATTTATCAATAGAAAGAAATGGAGAAATACTGGAATTTAATGTTGTACCTAAAATGATTAATAATTATTATTTGGGAGTTGTTTTTCAAACTTCAGGTAATAACTTATTTAGTAACTTATATTATGCTATGCTTGATACAGAAGATTTTATAACATCTATATTTTCAAATTTAAAAGAATTATTCACTGGAAAAGTTAATGCTAATCAAATGGTTGGAATTGTTGGTATATCTGATATTGTAGTTAATACATCTGGTATATATGAATATATATATATTATTGCTTTAATATCTTTATCATTAGGTATTACAAATTTATTACCATTTCCACCTTTGGACGGAGGAAAAGTAGTTATTTATTTAATAGAGGCAATTAGAAAAAAACCAATGAAAGAAAATTTTGAAATACAACTACAAATGATTGGATTTGCATTTTTAATTATTTTATCAATTTATGTAACATATAATGATATTTTAAGAATTATTTAATTAATTGTTTATTTAAAATAAGAATTGGAGTAGAAAATGTCTGAAGAATTAAAAACAGTAAAAGAAGTATTTCCAGATATAAAGATAGAAGATACTTTATTGGATGCAAAAATAAAAAGTGTTAATTTTTATAGGAAGAACAATAAATTTATTTTAAAATTATTAACAAAAAGTGTTCTAAATTTAAAATCTATTTATCAATTTGAAAATTATTTAAAGAATAGATTTGAAGTAAGAGATGTTGAAATTTCAATAGAAAATATTGAAAAAATTAATTTAGAACACGAATGGAAAAACATTATAAATTATTTAAATACAAAATATCCATTAACAAAAACGATTTTAACTAATAGTAATGTTAGTTTTGATAGTAATAAAATAAATATTACTGTAGCAATGAAAGGAAAAGACTTTTTAACTGCTAGTGGTTTTGAAAATATACTAGAAAAAATTATAAAAAATTTTTATCAACAAGACATTAAAGTTCAATGCACTGAAAATATAGACGTAGAATTATTAAAAAAGTATGAGGAGAACACAAAAAAGATAGAAAAAATGGCAATCGAATTTGCTGAGCAAGAAATTAGTGTAAAAGAAAATAATTTAGAAGAAAATAAGAAGAAACTAAAACAGAAAGAATCATTTAATAAAACAGAAAACAACAATGTACAGAATATTGTAAATAATGAAAACATTATAGAAGAAAAAGAAAAAACACCTTTAATTATAGGACATTCTCTTAATATAAAAGAAAATATAATAAAAATAGAAGATATAGGTGTGGATAGTGGAAAAATAGCAATAGATGGTGAAATTATTAATATAGATTCTAGGGAATTAAAAAGTGGAAAATTTCTTGTTATGTTTGATGTTTATGATGGTACAAGCACAATTACATGTAAGGCATTTGTAACTCCAGAAAAAGTAAAAGATGTATTGTCAAGACTAAAAAATGCAAATGGAGTAAAGTTAGAAGGTACAGCACAATTTGACCCATTTGCAAAAGAAATAGGTGTTATTGCAAATATTGTAATTGAAACTTCTGGAAGAAAAAAAGAAAAACGAATAGATACTGCCGAAGAAAAAAGAGTAGAACTACATATGCATACTCAAATGAGTCAAATGGATGGTATAACGCCTGTAAAAGATTTAATAAAAAGAGCTATGAGTTGGGGAATGAAATCGATTGCTATTACTGATCATGGAGTTGTACAAGCATTTCCGGATGCTCACAAATTACTTGGTAGAAATAATAATGATATAAAAATTATTTATGGTGTAGAGGCATATCTTGTACCAGACAAAACACCATCAGTAACAAATCCAAATGGTCAAAATATAGATACAACATATTGTGTACTAGATTTAGAAACAACAGGATTATCATTTAGAACAGAAAAAATAACTGAAGTAGGAATTATGAAAATAAAAAATGGAGAAATTATTGATAGTTTTGAAACATTTGTTAACCCTGAAAAGCCTATTCCATATAAAGTTGTTGAAGTTACTAAAATCACAGATGATATGGTAAAAGATGCTCCTAAAATAGAAGAAGTATTTCCTAAAATATTAGAATTTATAAAAGATAGTGTTTTAGTGGCACATAATGCAGACTTTGATATTGGATTTCTAAAACATAATGCACAAGAATTAGGTTATGAATTTAATTATACATATATAGATACATTAAGGTTAGCCAAAGATTTATTTCCTGAATATAAAAAATATAAATTAGGATTAATAGCTGAAAATTTAGGAATAAAAGTAGAAGTAGCACACCGTGCATTGGATGATGTAGATACAACTGTAAAAGTATTTAAAATAATGATTAATATGCTTAAAGAAAAAGGTGCCAGAACAGTAAATGATATAGATAAGGTGGCAGCAGACAAAAACTCTGAAAAAGATGCATATAAAAAATTGCCATCATACCATGCCATTATTCTTGCAAAAAATTATGTAGGTCTTAAAAACCTATATAAATTAGTTTCAATTTCACATCTTCATTATTTTTATAAAAAACCAAGAATTTTAAAAAGTATTTATAAAAAATATTCAGAAGGACTAATGTTAGGTAGTGCGTGTGAACAGGGAGAATTATATAGAGCAATTGTTGCAGGAAAAGATGAGGAAGAAATAGAAAATATTGCAAGAGACTATGATTATTTAGAAATTCAACCATTAGGAAATAATGAATTCATGGTAAGGAATGGAACTGTTGCAGATATAGAAGCACTAAAAGATATTAATAGAAAAATAGTTTCTTTAGGAGAAAAATTAAACAAATTAGTTGTTGCAACATGTGATGTTCATTTTATGGATCCACAAGATGAAATATATAGAAGAATTTTACAAGCTGGACAGGGATATGACGATGCAGATGAACAAGCTCCGTTATATTTAAGAACAACAAATGAGATGCTAAAAGAATTTGAGTATTTGGGTATGGATAAAGCTTATGAAGTTGTAGTTACAAATACAAATAAAATAGCTGATATGTGTGAAAAAATTTGTCCTATTTCCCCTGAAAAATGCCCTCCTCATATACCAGGCTGTGAAGAAACAATTAAGGAAATAGCTTATAATAAAGCACATGAATTATATGGTGAAAAATTACCTAAAATTGTAGAAGATAGATTAGAGAAAGAATTAAATTCTATTATAAAAAATGGATTTTCAGTTATGTATATTATTGCTCAAAAATTGGTTTGGAAATCGAATGAAGATGGGTATATTGTTGGTTCTAGAGGTTCTGTAGGCTCATCTTTTGTGGCAAATATGACCGGTATTACAGAAGTTAATTCACTTCCACCTCATTATAGATGCCCAAACTGTAAGTATTCTGATTTTACAGATTATGGTTATAAAAACGGATTTGATCTTCCAGATAAAGAATGTCCGAAATGCGGACATAAATTAGACAAAGATGGAATGGATATTCCATTTGAAACCTTTTTAGGTTTTGATGGGGATAAGGAGCCAGATATTGATTTAAACTTCTCAGGAGAATACCAGGCAAAAGCACATAAATATACTGAAGTTATTTTTGGGAAAGGAACTACATTTAAAGCTGGAACAGTAGGTACAATAGCAGATAAAACTGCATTTGGATATGTTAAAAAATACTATGAAGACAGACAAATTCCTATTAATACAGCAGAAGTATCAAGAATTTCAAAAGGATGTACGGGAATAAAAAGAACAACAGGTCAGCATCCTGGTGGAATTATTGTTGTACCAAAAGGAAGAGAAATTTATGAATTTACTCCTGTACAGCATCCTGCAGATGACCCTAATTCTGATATAATTACAACACATTTTGACTATCACTCAATTGATCAAAATTTATTAAAGTTAGACATACTTGGTCATGATGATCCAACTATGATTAGAATGCTTTATGATATTACAGAAATTGATCCGACAAAAGTGCCTTTAGATGATAAAGAAACAATGTCTATTTTTAGTTCAACAGAAGCATTAGGTGTAACTCCAGAACAAATTCATTCAGAAGTAGGAAGTTTTGGAATTCCAGAATTTGGAACAAAATTTGTAAGACGGAATGCTTGTAGATACAAAACCAACCACTTTTGAAGAGTTATTAAGGATATCAGGTTTATCACACGGTACAGATGTATGGTTAAATAATGCACAAAGCCTAATAAATGATGGAACTATTACATTACAAGAAGCAATTTGTACAAGAGATGATATAATGTTATATTTAATAAAGCAAGGAGTTCCAGCAAAACCGGCATTTAAAATAATGGAAACAGTTCGTAAAGGAAAAGCATTAAAGGATCCAGAACAATGGGCAGAATATAAAAAAATAATGCAGGAGAATAATGTTCCTGATTGGTATATAAAATCATGTGAAAAAATTAAATATATGTTTCCTAAAGCACATGCTGCGGCATATGTAACAAATGCATTTAGGATTGCTTGGTTTAAAGTACATAAACCAGAGGCATATTATACTGCGTATTTTACAATAAGAGCAGATGAGTTTGATAGTGAATGTATGATTTATGGGAAAGAAAAAGTAAAAAATAAAATGAAAGAATTAGAATTACAAGGTAATAGCATATCAGCAAAAGATAAAAATGTTTATTCAATTTTGGAATTAGTTTTAGAAATGTATGAAAGAAAAATAAATTTTTTACCGATAGATTTATATAAATCTCACGCTACAAAATTTATACTTGAAGATAAAGGAATAAGGCCACCATTAAATAGTATACCTGGTCTTGGAACAATAGCTGCACAAAGTATTGATGACGCAAAGAAAGAGCGGAGAGTTTATGTGTATAGATGAATTGCAGCAAAGGGCAAAAATTGGAAAATCTGTTACAGAGCTTCTTAGAAAATTTGGATGTTTAGATGGTATGACACAAAGTAATCAAATGAGTCTTTTTGCATAAAGTAAATTATATAATATAGGTGAGAATAAATGAAAAAAATAATTAAAGTAATAAGTGTATTTATATTAATTTTTACATTTTTACCAATATATGTAGTAAATGCAACAAATTTAAAAGAACAGAATAACCAAGACGAACAAGAAAAAAATGAAACAACACCATATAGTTACTTAGAATATAATAAAAGTGAAAGATTATTTCAAAATCCTAATAATTATTATCAAATTCAAAACAATAAAATAAAAATTAGTGGTGGAGACTATGTATTAACAACATCATCTATTGGATTAAAGGTATGTAAAGTTAATCAAAAATTATTAGGAACTACGTCTGGATATTATAGCAATAAGACTAAAAAAGCGGTAAAGAAATTTCAGAAAAAGAAAAAATTAAAACAAACAGGAAAAGTTGATTATAAAACATGGAAAAAATTAGGATTTTCAAAAAATGATTGGAAATATTTAAGTACATATGTAACTCCTTTAAAAATTGAAAAATCAAGTACAAAATCAGAATTAATACAAGCAATGCTAGATACTGCATATGAATATAAAAATGCTAAAACGAAATATTTAGTAGGATGTTCTGGAAAGCCGGGTACATACGTTGATTGCAGTGGCTTAATTTTTCAATGTTTATATTCTGCTGGTATTAAACCAAAGTTAACTATAGTAGATCATTGTAAATTAAAATATGAATATACGTCAAACTATTTTTCAAAAGATAATAAATTAGGTAGAGTTATAACAAAAAAATCTATAAAAAAAGGAAAAGAAACACTAAAAAAAGGAGATTTAATCTTTTATGGTAATCCAGTAAATCATGTTGGTATTTATGTTGGTGGTGGTAAAGTAATAGACTCAACGCCTCAAAATGGGGGAGTAAAAAAGAGAACATTAACTAATAATTATACAATGGTAATAAGAGTTTTTGAAACAGAAGCAGAAGAATTATCAAATAGTGATAAAGTAAAAGTTAAAATAAACACTACTAATAAAACTTATACCGGTAAAGAAATAAAACCACAGGTTATTGTTACATATAGGAATACTAAATTAAATGAAAATATTGATTATAAATTAATATATAGTAATAATATAAAAACAGGAAAAGCAACTATAAAAATTGAAGGAATTGGAAACATAGTTGGAACAATTAAAGATTATTTTTATATTGTACCCAAAATTACAGATATAAGTTATTTAAAAAATAGTTCAAAAGGAAAAGTAAAAATAAAGTGGAAAAAAGATTCTATGGTAAGTGGTTATGAAATTTATATGTCTACAAATAAAAATAGTGGATATAAAAAAATAAAATCTATAACATCATATAAAACAACAAACTATATAAAAACAAAGTTAAAGAAGAAAAAAACATATTATTTTAAAATAAGAACATATAAAAAAGTTGGAAATAAAAAAATATACAGTTCATATAGCAGTATAAAATCTATTAAAATAAAAAAATAGTATAATAATTAAAAGACAGCATATATAAATTATTCACCTAAAATAATTTATATATGCTGTCTTTTATATTTAAAAAATAGGATTTAATCTTCTGCTACTTTATTATTAGAATTCATTTTATCTTCTAAAATAGATATTCTAATATCATGATTAAATATTTTTGAATCTAAGTCTTGTATAGAAAAATCATAAACTTCATGTTTGTCTTTATTAATTATCCAAGAATCAAATAGAGTTCTAATTTTCTCATCAAAGTCGTGTTCTAATTTTGTTAAAGTATTTTTATTATAAATTACAATTTCCTGAGTATCTTTTAATTCCATAGTTAAATTATTTAGTTTTCTTTCTAATTTACATTGATTTATTTTTAATTCTGAAAGAGTAGTAGAATTTTCAAGAACTTGTGATTCTAAATTAGTAATTTTATTAAAAATATCTTTTTGATTATTTTCGATTTTATCAAGTCTATCATTAATAATTAATTGATTATTTTCAACTTTGTCGAATCTTTCATTAGTTATATTTTGATAATTTTCAAGCTTGTTATTTAACAAATCTAATTTTTCTAATACAAGTTTTTCAAAATTTTCAGACATATTTTCACCTCCTTTTTTTATTGTAAAAGTATTATAACATAGTTGCCAAAAAAGTCAACAATAAAATATAAAATAAATTAAAAATATTGAAAAAAATAATAAAAGATATAAAATAAGCATAAAGGAGAAAATATTATGAAATTTTTAACTACTACAGGACTTATTATATATAGTAACTATTTTATAATATATTTATTAATAATAAATTTAATTGGAATACTTATAATGTATATAGATAAAAGAAAGGCAAAGTATGGAAAGTGGAGAATTCCTGAAAAAACTTTATTGATAATTGCATTACTTGGAGGTTCAATTGGAACTATTATAGGAATGTATATATTTAGACACAAAACTAAAAAAATTAAATTTACATTAGGTTTTCCAACAATTTTAATATCTGAAATAATTATAATTATTTATTTTTTATTGAAATATTAAAAAGTACCTGACTATTATATAGAAATAGTACAGGTACCGTAATAAACTTAATTAACTAATATTACCATATAAATTATTATCTATTAATAGTTTTGCTCTTTGTGCAGTTTTTTCATCAGAATTTAAAGCATTTTTTATAAATTCAGAGTGGCTTATTAAAAATTGTTTCATTGTTTCATCTGGATTTTCAAAAAAATCATCTAACATTTGTTTTTGAGTTTCATTTATAATATTCATGTCCAATGCTTTAGTAAATAAATCTTTATTAACTTGTACTAAACTTAAAGGTAAAATTCCATTTTCTTTAAGTTTTTCTGTTCCACCCTGCATTCTATCTACTACAACACAAGACCAACACATTTTTGCTCCAAAATTCTCAATTGCAGGAATCCATGCTCTTATATAACTAGAAGCAACTGTTATTAAATCTGCAACATGTAAAACTTTTTTACCTACTATTTTATCTAAAGTTGTTGTATTATTAAATTTACTATCAGAAACAACAGCATTTAAGTTTTTGTAAATTGATATATGAGGTTTATCTAGTAAATAAGCAATAATATTAGAAAAGAACCAATCTCTTCTTTCACCACCAGAAATATAATCAATATCTTCTATATTAATGTTTTCTTTTATTTTTGTTATCATTGTATCAATTACATTTTTATATATTTGATTAGAATTGTATTGACTTAATACCTTTTCAAATACATTTTTAGGTAATGCTATTTTATCTGATAGTTGGCTATCTATAAAAGATAATAGTTTCTTTGCATCTTCTTCATTTCCATAAACAAAATGTGTATTAATAAAATAAGGTCCTATTTTTCCAGAAGTATACCAAAAAGGTTTATTTTCTTCGCAAAATTTAATTGCATTTGTTTTAAATAAATATGAAATAATGTCTAACATAAAAATACCTCCATTTTTTTATTTTAATAAAGTATATATCAAATTTTATAAATTGTCTATAAAAAAATATCTGTAATTTGCATAAACATATATATTTCATATAAAAATGGTATTGCTAAATAATCATTTATAAATTCTAATACAGAAAATTGATTAATTTGTATGTTTATGTTATCATATTGTTGGATAAATTATAATTTATTTTAAAAAGGAAACTAAGTTATATGAATGGAATTTTATTAATAGATAAACCGAAAGATTACACATCTCATGATATTGTAGCAATCGTAAAAAAATTGACAAATGAAAAAGTTGGCCATACTGGAACCTTAGATCCAAATGCCACAGGAGTGTTACCTTTATTAGTAGGAAAAGCAACACAAGTTTCTAAATATTTAATTAATCATAATAAAACATATATTGCTACTTTGAAGTTAGGTATAAAAACTGACACAGCAGATAGTGAAGGGAAAATTATAGAAGAACAAGACATTTCAAAAATGTTAATTAAAGAAAAAAATATTATAGATGTGTTTAATTCTATCATTGGAAAACAAAAACAGTTACCTCCTATATATTCTGCTGTAAAAGTAAATGGAAAAAAACTTTATGAATATGCAAGAGAGGGAAAAACAGTAGATATAAAAGAAAGAGATATTGAAATATATAATTTAGAATTATTAAATTTTAATATAGAAAAAAAAGAGATTGTTTTTAAAATTTCATGCTCTAAAGGAACATATATTAGATCTGTATGTGAAAAAATTGCATATTATTTACATACAATTGGATACATGAAAGAACTAAAAAGAATAGAAGTTGGAGAATTTAATATTAAAAATGCAATTAATTTTAAAGAAATTAAGAATGATGTTAATAATTTAGAAAAAAAACTAATTCCTATAGAAAAAATATTTGAAGAAAAAGAAAAAATTGAATTATCTAATAAAGAACTTAATTTATTTTTAAATGGTGTGAGATTAAAAAAAGACTTTTGTGATAACGTATATAGAATATATTATAATAATAAATTTATAGGATTAGGAATTATTAAAAATAAATTATTAAAAAGAGATATAATTATTGAAATACAAGAAAAATAATGCTATACTTACTTGAATAAAATAGTTATATTATTAAAAGAAAGGATGAGATATTAAAATGAATGAAGTTAAAATTACAGATAATGTAAAGTTTATAGGAGTTAACGATAGAGATATTGATATATTTGAAGGTCAATATATTGTTCCAAAAGGAATGTCTTATAATTCTTATTTAATTAAAGGCGAAAAAAATATAGTAATGGATACTGTAGATCTAAGAGCATCAAAAGAATGGATGGCAAACCTAGAAAGAGAACTTTCAGGAGAAATGGTTGATTATTTAGTAATTTCTCATTTAGAGCCAGATCATTCTTATAATATTCAAGCATTAGCAGATAAATACCCAGAAATGAAAATTATTAGTAATTCAAAGACCTTTGAATTATTACCTCAATTCTTTAATATAGAAAACATAGAAAACAGAAAGATAGTAGTAAAAGAAGCGGAAGAATTACAAATAGGAAATAGTACTTTGCAATTTTTTATGGCTCCAATGGTACATTGGCCAGAGGTAATGGTGACTTATTTGAAAGATCAAAAAATAGTTTTTGCAGCAGATGGGTTTGGAAAGTTTGGAACTATAGATGCAGATGAAGAATGGACTTGTGAAGCAAGAAGATATTACTTTAATATTGTAGGAAAATATGGGGCACAGGTACAAGCTTTACTAAAAAAACTAGCAACGTTAGATGTGGAAATAATTTGTCCTTTACATGGACCAATTTTAAAGGAAAATTTACCATATTATATTAATAAATACGATATATGGAGTAGCTATAAACCTGAAGATGAAGGAATTTTAGTTGCATATGCATCTATTCATGGTAATACTAAAGTAGCAGTAGAAAAATTAGCAGAATTAATAAAAGAAAAAACAAACCAAAAAGTAGTTTTAACTAATTTAGTAAGGGAAGATATGGCTGAAGCAGTAGAAGACGCTTTTAGATATGATAAAATGATTGTTGCAGCTTCAAGCTATAATGCAGAACTATTTCCACCTATGGAACACTTTTTAAATCACTTAAAAAGTAAAAATTATCAAAATAGAAAAGTTGCAATTATAGAAAATGGAACATGGGCACCATCAGCAGCAAGATGTATGAAAGAAATTCTAAGTAAAATGAAAAATATAGAAATATGTGACACCATTGTTACAATTAAAACAAGAATGAAAGAAGAAAACTTAAATGATATGAATAAAATGCTTGATGAATTAATTGATTAAAATTTTATAAAAAATAATAATGAAAATGGTTTGAAAATTAATTAAATATTTTATCAAACCATTTTTTCATATTTAATAATAATTCATCTAATGAATAAGTACTTTCATTTCTAAAATATTTTATAACTTCCATTAATATTCCATTCATAAAAAATGAAATATTAAGCTCAAGATATTTATCCATATATTCAGTTTTTAAAGCATCATAGATTTTTTGGCTAGCAATTTTTTTCAATTTTTCTAAAAATAAAAGTGATTCATCAGCAGATAATAATAACTTATATGTTTTTTCATTATTTTTTAAACATTGTATAATGTTATCAAAATAATCTTTAATGTCCTCTTTTGAATATAATTTTAAATCTTGGCTACATAAAAGTTCAATTGTTTGTAATTGATAGTCATGAGCTACTTCATATATATTATCATAATGTGTGTAAAATGTGCTTCTAGTTAATTTTGCTTTTTGTACCAATTCTGTAACGGTTATTTTATCTAATTGTTTTTTCTCATTAATTAATTCTGCAAAAGTTTTTTTAATTAAATTTCTTGTTTTAATTGAAGAAGAATTTAGACATTGTACTTTCATAATTTAATCCTTTCTATAAAAAAACAATATATAAAACATTATATCATAGTATTATTAAAATAAAAAGACAATTTTAATAAATGTGTCTAAATTTAGACATTTTTATTATGTTTATACTTTTATTAGAATAAAAATAATAGTATAATATAACATAGATTAAAACGGAAGGAAGTATTTACTTTGAAAAAATTTACAGATTTCATAATAAATAAGAGATATTTAATTTTAGTTTTATTTATAATTCTTACAATAATTTCAGCTGTATTATCATCAAAAGTAAAAATTAATTATGATATAGCTGAGTATTTGCCGGATACATCAGAAACAAGAATCGGTTTGAATATTATGGAAAACGAATTTTCAGGAACCGAAACAAGTACATTAAATTTAATGTTTGAAAATCTAGTAAATGAAGAAAAAATAGAGATAAAAAGCTATTTAGAATCAATAGATGGTGTAAAAAGTGTAGACCATGATAATACAGAAAATTATAACAAAGAAAAATATACGTTATATGTTATTACAGTAGATGATAAATCAGATTCACAAAAAGCACGTGATATATATAATCAAATAATAGAAAAATTTAAAGATTATACTATTTATACAAGTGGAAGTGTATCTGAATGTAATAAATCAGTATTACCACTTTGGATTATCGTTCTTGCAGTATTAAGTGCTTTAGTTATTTTACTTATAATGTGTGAATCTTATGTTGAACCATTTCTATTTCTAACATCAATTTTAATGGCAGTTGTTTTAAATAAAGGAACTAATATTATATTTCATAATGTATCGAATATTACAAATTCAATAGCAGCAATATTGCAAATGGCATTATCAATGGATTATTCAATAATGTTAATGAATAGATATGATCAGGAAAAGAAAAATGAAAAAGATAATATAAAAGCAATGAAAAATGCTTTATATAAAGCATTTAAAGCAATATCAAGTAGTTCTGTTACAACAATAGTTGGACTTTTAGCATTAGTTTTTATGAGTTTTAAAATTGGAAAAGATTTAGGATTTGTTTTAGCAAAAGGTGTAATGTTTAGCTTAATTTGTATTTTCTTCGTACTTCCAGCTTTAATATTAATATTTGATAAGTATATAGTAAAAACTAAAAAGAAAAGTCCTAGTTTTAAATTAGATAATTTAGGAAAATTTAGTTATAAAATAAAATATGTTGCAGTTCCATTATTTCTTATAGTATTTATTACAAGTTTTATACTAAAAGGAAATTTAGGAATTGATTATACAGATACTCAATCAGATGAAATAAGTGAAGTATTTGATGAAAATAACCAAATGGCTATTATATATAAAAATAAGGATGAAGAACAAATTTCAAAATATTTAAAAAAATTTGAAAATGAAGAAAAAATAGATGAGGTACTAGCATATGGTAATACAATAAATGAAAAACTAACTTTTGATAAATTAAATGATAAATTAAATGATTTAGGTTCAGATGTTAATGTAGAAGATTACTTATTAAAAATATTATATTATGATTATTATAATCAAAATATAAGTAATGCTATGACATTTGATAATTTTATTAACTTCATTGAAGAAGAAGCATATAACAACGAAAAAGCAAATAAAAAAATTAACGATAAAGTAAAAAGAGATATTAATAGATTAAAAAACTTTGTTACAATTGAATCTATGAATAAAAAAATGACATCAAAAGATATAGCAACTATATTAGAAATAGATAAAAACAAAATAGATGATATTCTTATTTATTATCTTTCTAAAAACAATAATACACAAATAAATTTAAATAAATTTATTAATTTTATGAATAAAGATGTTTTAACAAATAAAAAATATGCAACTAAAATTAATTCAGAAAATAAAGCTAGGTTGAACACTTTATCAAAATTTGTAGATAAACAAATAATACAAAAAAGAATGACAAGTAATCAAATGGCGAAAATTTTTGAAATTGATAATAATACAATGAGTGAATTGTACAAATATTACATTAATGTGAATGATATTAATGTAAAAATGACTGTTTCAGAATTTTCAAATTTTGTATTAAATTATGTTGTAAATAATAGTAATTATGCAAACAATTTTGACGAACAAACAGTACAACAAATAAAATTACTTTCAACATTTAGTAATATACAGTTAATTAATAAACAAATTGGTTCTAAAGAAATATCTAATTTGTTTGGTATTGATGAAAATGATGTTAACCAAATTTTACTTTTAAAATATATAAAAGAGGAAAATAAAAATAAATATACAATATTAGAATTTATAAAAAATATAAGTTATATTAAAACTAATACACATTATTTAGACGAAATAGACACAACTGCATTTGATGAATTACTTAAAAATACAGATTTACTTAATGATAAAAATAAGTATACAGCTTTTGATATGTCAAAAATATTAAAAGTTAATATAAGTCAAATGAATCAGTTATATACTTTAATTGATTATAATACTGGTAACATAAATAAATGGACGGCTTCACCAAATGAATTTGTAAAATTAATATTAAATAATAACCAAATGGAAGAAATAAAAAACAATATTAATCAAACAACAATGAAGCAATTACAGTTATTATCTATTGTTATGAAAAGTAGTAATAACAATATAAATTATACTTATAAAGAACTTTCTCAAATTATAGGTATAGATAGTAACAATATAAAAAATATATATACTTTATATGTATCAAATCAAAATAAAACAAGAATAACACCACAAGAATTTGCGAATTTTATACTTACACACAAAAATGATAGTGCGCTTGCAAATAATATAACAAAAAAAACTATTAATGATTTAAAACTAGTTCAATCAGTTATGAAAGGAGTTATGAATAATAAAAAATATAATAGTAATGAATTATCTATGCTATTAGGTATAGATAAAGAAGACACAGATTTGCTTTATGGTTTATATAATTCAAAATATATTAATAATAATCCAAGTATATCTTTGAAAGAGTTTGTTAATTTTTTACTTAAAGATGTGTCACAAAATAGAGAATATTCAAATAATTTTACGAAAGAGCAGATATCAAAATTAAATACTGTAAATGGTATTATGAATGCTACAATAAATAATACTAAATATACTGCAGATGAAATATTTGTAATTATTAGTAAATTAAGTAATGATGTAGAAAAAAATACAGTGAAAATGCTTTATACATATTATGGGAGTGATAAGCAATATAACAATAAATGGAAAATGACTGTAGAAGAATTTGTATTTTTTTTAAATAATAATATTTTACAAGATGAACGCTTTACAGACTTTATAGATGATGATATGAAAAATAATATAGTTGAAGCAAAAACAACAATAGAGGATGCAAAAAAACTATTAATAGGTAATGATTATTCAAGAATAATTTTAAATACAAAATTTGCTTCAGAAAAACCAGAAACATTTGAATTTATTAAAAATATAAAAGATATGTTGGGAAAAGAGTTTGAAGATTTTTATATAATAGGTGATTCTCCTATGGCATATGAAATTAGCCAAACTTTTGATAATGAATTAAATTTAATAACAATAATAACAATGGTAGCAATATTTATAGTAGTAGCATTTACATTCAAATCAATAACAATACCTTTAATATTAGTATTAATAATTCAGACAGCAGTTTACTTAACAATGGGAATATTATCAATTATAGGGGAGAATGTTTATTTTATTTCAATACTTATTGTTCAAAGTATACTAATGGGTGCAACTATTGATTATGCTATTTTATATACATCGTATTATCTTGAACATAGAAAAAATAAAAATATAAAAGAGTCAATTATAAATTCGTATAATAAGTCAATATATACGATACTAACTTCAAGCTTAATACTTATTATTGTAACCTTAATAATTGCAAATTTCACATCAGCAATTGCAGCAAAAATATGTAAAACAATTTCAGAAGGTACATTATGTTCTACAATTTTAATATTAACACTATTACCAGCAGTTTTAGCTTTTTGTGATAAATTAATAGTAAAAAAGGATTATAGAAATGCACGAAAAAACGAAAATGAAGATAGAAATAGGGAGGAGTAGAGAAGTTTTTTTTCCATAAAAAATAGCACTAATAAATGTGTGCAACGATTTTACTTAATGGAGCGATTAAGGAGGTTATTTGCGAAAATTTTTCCTCCCTCATTAGCTCAAAAAATATTTCGATTAATCAACTGATAAAATTAGTATAGCATAAAATAAAAAAGCTGGCAACTAATTATTTCTAATTAGTTACCTCCCACAGCAATCTTACTAGATTACTTTCTATAATATTAGAATACTATATTTTACGCATAGAGTCAATGTTTTATAATTTTTGTTTTATTTCCATATTCAGTTTATTTTTATTAATTATATAATGTGTTGATGTCAGTTGATATATTACTGAAACAGCTAAGCCTATAGATGTACAAAATGGAGATGGTAAAAAAGAGCAGAAAATTCTAAGTATATTTGCAATTTGTTTACTTATTGTAGCCTTTATAGCAGAATATTCAAGTTGTATATAAGTTAACTTAGTTATGTATATTGGATACATATATAAAGATACCAGTTCAACTATTACTATAAATAATGTAGCTGTTATATCTGTTTTATAACTTGGATATAGGACTATTCCCATAATAAGAGTAGATATAATCAATAAACATATTAATTTTCTACTATTTATCATATGTTCCTTATATGAAAAATCTTTTTTAGCAATATCAATTTGTGCTACAGTTTTTATTGCATAAGATATATCCCATTGTGTATCTGTTATTAAAGTTGCAAATGAAGTAGCTAAAATATATTTTTCTCCAAAATTAAAAGAATTTTTAAATCCAAATAAATATATAATAAACATACTTATTTCTGCAAATAAATGTACTGAATCGTATTTTATACAATTAATTAAATTAATTTCAAATTTTGTTTTCTTAACTATCCTAAACATCATAATTATAACAAAAATAGTCGTAAATATTATTGAAATAGTTGCTATTATCACTTGATTTTTTGTTACAATACTCATGATTATTAATGTACAAAAGTTTATTATATTAAAACAAAAACTATATTTATTGGCTCTTTTATTATCATTCTCATAATATAATTTGCATAAAGATAAATTTAATAACAACTGTAAAAGCATTTGAAATACTGCATAAATTGCAAATATTCTATATATTTGTATATCCATATTCATAAAAGATATATACTTATCTATATTTAATGCAACTGTTCCAAGTATTAATATTCCTAAAATTGATCCTAAAAGAACACCTGAAAAAATACTATTTTTATTATTATCTCTAATAGCACTAATATTAGCACCAGTTCCAAATATACTGTGTATACTACTTATAACAAACTGCATTGGATATATGAGAGAAAATATATTAATTAAATTTTTATCTACTAAAATTCCAAGTAAAAACCATCCCAATATGGGTGTTATCGATGTCAGTAAGGTATCAAAACTTATTCGTAATAATCTATTCATTTCTTTTTCCTTTTTCTTTTATATATAGTTTTATATTTGTTTCATTTATTATAATATTTTTTATTAATTCATCAAACACTGTTTGACGAATTTAAGTATATCATAATTTTTCCATTTTTTCATTAAATTCACAAAATATCTACAAATTATTTCTTAGGGTTTGGGAGTTGTCACATAAACCGAATTTTGACTAGGGAGGAAAAATTCAATGCTTGATAGAGTACCAGCGGGAGTACAAAAATCATTTCAAGCAGAATTTTTCCTGTTACTTTTTTCATTTTTTATTACTTATTATTGCACCAATTTTATAATTTTCATTTTTATTTTTTGAAAAATTTTTATCACTTTTTACAGCAACTAATCTAATCAATTTTTGTTTTTCTTTGTTCAATTTTAATTCAATTTCTTTTTCATTTTTGTTTGTATTTTTTGAAAATAATTCGTAATATTCTACTTCAAATTCTTTGTTTAATCTTTGCATATAATCATTTAATTGCTTATCATTTATATTGACACTTGTTCTTATATATTTTTCTTCTCCATCTACTTCAATAGGAGCATAAATATCAAAAAT
>CANQZV010000004.1 GCA_947628425.1 uncultured Clostridia bacterium
TGAAAATATACAAATTGTAAGAGTTATGTATGGAAGAAGAAATTGGATAACATTATTATAAAATATAGCAATTTAAGTAGAAAACATATGGATATAATTAAATTTGATAATGTAATAAACCTAATATTTTAATATAACTATGAAAAAATTATATAGAATAATAAAAATTTAATGATTAAAAATTAGTGTTTTAATGAATAATGAAGAATTAATAATAAATAGTGAATAATTCCAAATGTGCTTCTCTATTAATTAAAGATTATTCATTTTTAATTATTCACTATTAACTATTCATTGCGATGTGAATACATCGCACATCTGGAGGCTTTTGTCTGGTAGACTATCCTCTGTAATATGCTTGAATAGTGAGTTTGATGATATTTGTGATTGCATTTTAACCCATTTTTAATCCAATAAATTTAATTTTATATAATATTGTGTAATTTTATATAACACGTTATAAAATGTTTGTTTAAGATTACATTTGACAAATTCTTAAAATATGTGTATAATAATTATAGGAAATGAACATACAGAAATGTATGTTGCCATATAAAATTAGCAAAACACTACATTGCCGTCCAAAGCAAAATGTAGTGTTTTTATTTATTCCTTATTAGTCCAAATTATGTATATAATTGTTAATAAGGTTATGTTTAATGTTGTTGAAATCATAAGTCCATATATTAAAAATAATATAAATCCCATAAACACCACCTCACTTTCCGATAGTAAAACTATCTAGTAAAGTGGCAACACTCACATCTGCTTTTCTATTCATTTCCTATGTTTAAACTATATACTATTTTTCTTTCTATTTCAAGTGAACATTACATTTTTTTATTAGAAAATAGTAATTGTTTGTTATTAAAGTAATTTTATTATCTTGTTGCACTTTGGAATTTTTTTTATTTAAGCATTTTTCTATCATAAAATCTAATATTTCTTTTATTATTACAGCGTATATTTCCCCTTTTGTTCCTCCTATTTTTATTGCCAATGCTATTCCTATTATGCTAGTTATTATTTTGAAAAAAACTTGCCTATTTATACCTCCTTATTAACATATCTATTAAAAGAATATTATTTTAACTTATATTATATTTCCTAAAAATTACCCCCTGTATTTAGGCAAGCATTTTAAATATTTTTTTCATTATATTGTATTTCATTTTTTTGAAAGTAAATATAATAATTATTATTTTGAATAATGATAATGTTTGTAGTATTATTAGGAATCAATTTATTAAGTATTATGCCACATATAACATTACTTAATATGCCCATTAGTAAACCGCCTATTAATAAATTTCTCCAATTTTCAACAAAAAAATTTTTCCTAATACGTCTTTCCTTTCTAAATTTTTTAATATTAAATTACATATTCTATTTTTATTTATTATAGCATATTTTTGAAATTAATTAAAATATTTTTACCTAATTTTGATTTTTAAAATGGGATATTTCTAATTTTTTTGTATTTTATTAATGCTCTATTGTAAATACAACATTTGTCTAAAAATATCCTATTAAATATATTTATTCTATTATATCACATATCACATATATTTTACGTTTTTTTGTATTTATGTAAACATAAAATTTATTTTGTTACATTTTTATACATAATGATTAATTATTTGACTTGCACAAAAATGCTTATTTTATGATATTTTTTATGAGACTTTCTCAACCCAATTAAAAAGCTGGTGCAAAACAACTTTACAGATGTTTCACCCCAACTATTGACATTGAACCTTTAAAAATACTTTGGAGGCGACACCCGGATTCGAACCGGGGAATCAGAGTTTTGCAGACTCGTGCCTTACCACTTGGCTATATCGCCACATATAATGCGATACTTTAGTATCGCATATTTGGAGCGGGAAACGGGGCTCAAACCCGCGACCTCTGCCTTGGCAAGGCAGCGCTCTATCAACTGAGCTATTCCCGCATATTTTTGTAACATTAATATGATAACAAAAATATAAGGTTTAGTCAAGTTTATTTTGATAATTTCATTATTTTATTATCTCTGGTAAATATTTATTATAGTTGTTTATAAATTCTAAAATATAACTTTTCATATTTTTTTTATTAACTTTATTTGTATTAATAATGTTTATTTCTTTTGCAATTTCTCCATTATAATTTATAATTAGTTTACCTATACAACTATTTTCTTCTATAGGTGCCTTTAATTCTAAGTTTGCATTTATTTTTATTTCTATATTATCTTGAGTCCCTTTTAAAATAGGATATGTAACTTTTTCATTGTCTAATTCTAACTGTAATTTTAAGTAGTTGTCTTCTCCCTTCTCAATATATATTCTTTTATTATTTATTTCATACCAATTTTTAAATGTTTCTTCAATTTTTTCGTTTAAAGTTATTTCTTCATATTTTTTAAAAATATATTCTATTAACTTTACACTATCTCTCGTTCTATCTTTTTTTGTATCTGCACCTAATACAACACAAATAATATCTAGATTACCTCTTTTAATGGATGTTACTAAACATCTTCCAGCTCCATTTGTAAATCCAGTTTTTACTCCATAAACTCCATTTAAATTTCCAAGTAATTCATTTGTGTTACTAATGACTCTATTTTGTCCATTAATTGTTATATTGGCTGTTTTAGTATTTACAATTTTTGAAAATACTTCATTATGTAAGGCATAATCTGCCATTAATGCTAAATCATATGCTGTTGTGTAGTGTTCCTGAGAGTCTAATCCATGAGGAGTAACAAAGTGTGTATTCTGTAAATTTAATAACTCTGCATTTTGATTCATTAAATTTGCAAAACCCGGTAGATCTCCTCCTACATATTCAGCTAATGCAACAGCTGCATCATTTCCTGATCTTAATAATAATCCATATAATAAATCTTTTACACTAATTTTATCTCCTGCCTTTATTTTTAATCTAGAACCGCCTGTACCCGCTGCTTTTTTTGATATTTCTACTATGTTATTTAAATTGGTATTTTGTATAACAACCATTGCTGTCATTATTTTTGTTGTTGATGCCATCGCTCTTTTTGATGTTTCATTTTTACCATACAAAATTTTTTTTGTATTTCTATCTATAACTATTGCTGCTCGTGAATTAATTTTAGGTTCACTACTTATATTTGATGCTGTTTGAATTGCATTTTGTATTATTTCTGTATTAATTAAATTATTTTCTTCTGTATTTTCGTCTTCATCTATATTATCATCTGCCATACAAATTATATTAAAACTAAATATAATAATTGTAATAATTGATAATATTTTTTTTGTCACTTAAATCACCTATTAATAATTATATTCTTTTATTTCTTCTTTATGATATAAATTTGTCTTTATACAATATACTTTATTTCATTATGTGGAAAATATTTTTTCATTAAATCTAGTAAATATGTTTTTGCTTCTTCTTTTATTGCATTTTTATAAGCATATTTTCCTCTACCTCTACCAGTCATTTGTTCTTTATTATATAATTCTATTGCATTTGGAAATGCTTCATGATTTATTGCATTATGAACATAACTATAAGTCATAAATATTAATTCAAAAAAAACTTCCTTTTTGGCTTTTGAACTTAGTTCTTGAACCATCTGTTTTAGTAATTCTTCATATAATGTTTTCCAATTATCTACTAATATAATAGGGGCAATTAAAATTCCAACAGTATAACCAGCCTCCACTAGTTTATTAATTGCTTGTATTCTATTTTTTAACCTGGAAGTTCCAAATTCTACTTTATTAATAATTTCTTCTGGATTTAAACTCATTCTTACTATTATTTTTCCATTATGTTCTAAATCTAAAATTGAATCTACCATATCGAATTTAGTAGGAAATGTGAGTTTTCCTTTAGGGTTATCTTTGAAATTTTCAATTGTCCATTCTAAATTTCCTGTTATTGTATTTTCTAAAATTAAATCACTATTACTACCAATTTCAAATACTAAATCTTTATCTGCTTTATTTGCAGTTTTTTTTATTTTGTCTAACATATATTCTCTATTTACAAATAATCTTAAATATGCGCATTTATTATAATTACACACTAAATAGCAATACATACACATTGCTATACAACCCGATGAAGTATATGGTACCAAGTAGTCAGATACTTTATGGTTTTCTGTATATTTATGAGTTTTTCTAGTTGCAATAATTAAATTTTTTTTCATTTTTGGAAATTCTTTATTTTCCTTTTTTCTCATTTCTTCTATATTGTTATGGTTTTCGATAATACTCATTGGTATTTTTTGCTTTTCATATATATTTAACAGTCTTTTCCCTAGCTCATATTCTTTTATATTTTCTTCATAAAAAATAGCATCTGGTATAAACATATTTTTTCTCCTTTTTAATATGTTTTCCAAATGCTTCTTTTGTATGCATTTTATTTAAAGTTAAATGAAAGTTCAAAATCTGTTCCTTCTTTTAATTGCATTATTATTTGCATTGACACTTTATTTGATGAATTACTATAGTCAAATAAACTTATATTCCATATATGGTAATTATTATTAGTAGAATAATCTTCAAACTTTATTTTATTTTTATCAAATACTTTACTTTTTATAAAACTTGTAAATTTATCTTGTGTGTTAAAATTATTGTTTTTAAAGGTACTATTTAAAAGATTATATGCACTTTTGTAATCTTTATTATTAATCATTTTTATAAATTTACTAATATTTGATTGCGTTTTTTCAGATTCTGAATATGATCCATAGTTTTCTTTATATGTGTCTGTTTCTATTGTATAATTGTCTAAATATACTGTAAATTGCATTACTGCTGTTTCTTCAAAAATATAATAATTATCATAATTATCTATTGCAATATATTGTTTTGTATTATTATTTGATGAATTTCCATATTTACTTAAAGTTATTCTATATAAATAAAATTGATTATCTTTTAAATATTGTTCAAATTCTGATTTATTTGCAAATCTTTTTGTTTTATATTCTGAATTAAGTAAATTATAGGCTTCATTAGGAGAATAAATCATGCAATTTTTATAATATTCAAAATATTTTTTAATTAGCTCTTCATTTGTAATTCTATAATATGAATATACATTGTAATTATTTTTACTGATTTGTTTATCTTCATTTTCTAACTTTGAATTATTAAAAGAATTACTATTTATAGGTTCTATTGAAAAAGTAAAATTGTTTGTACATATATTAACTTTAAAGTAAATATCTTCTCCTAAACCTAATTTATTTTCTTCTAATATTTTTCCATATACACTATATACTTCTGTGTTTTCTCCTTCTAAAACGTTCATTTTAATAGGTGTAAAAGTATATTTTTTTGTAAAATTTTGAACATAATTTAATACATTATTTATATTAATATTATTATTAGATATATAATTACTACTTAAAATATATAAAATTGCTTCTTTATTTTTTGCAGTTACACTATCTATATAGTTTTGAATACAATTAGCTACAGTATAAAATTTTGTTGAATTTGTAACAGCTTTTATATTAGAATTTACAATTTCTTGATCTGCATTATTTTTGTAAGATCCATAACTACTTGCGTTTTCTTCTACTTGAATATTATCTTGTAAAATGTTCTCTTCTATATTATTTGTATTAATTATATTATTATTATTATTTCTAGTATTAATCAATAATAATAATAACGTAATAATAATAACAACAACAATAACAATTGCAATAATTATATATTTTGTATTTTTCAAATTCTTTTCCCCCTTTTATTATGGAGCCGTTACTCTAATAATTTTTCCTCTTCCTAGTGTACCACTGAAGAACCATGTTGTATCTATGGGTTCTCCTCCTGATTCTTTCCATGCATATGGTTGAGTATCATCACCACAATCATAGCCATAAACTCTTCCATTTTCGACTTTTACTACTAAAGTAATATGATGTGTATTTATATTTTGTGAACTTTCATACCTTACAAATAAATCTCCAGGTTGAACTTTATTTATAGGATTTTCACTTGTACCAACTGGTATTTCTGTCCATCCATAATTAGAATTCCAATTTGTATTATAAAAAGTTTCTGTATTTCTTTGCCATCCTTCAAATTCTGTATAACCATATTCATATAATACCCACGATACATAACTACTACAATCTATGTTAGGTCCCTGTGGAACAATAGTAGTTCCTCCATATGTTGTAATGCTACTACTTCTATATATTTTTTGCCATACATTTCTTGCTGTAGATAAAAATGTAGATGAATTTAAGTTAATATCTCCATTTACACCACCCTGAGTTTCTAATGTTGAATTATTAAATGTTGTAAATGTACCTTCTTCATTACTTGATGTTCTAGCAAATGTAAATCCATTTGTACCACATGTCCAATAAGTATTTATTTCATCTGGAGTGAAAAATAATAAGTTAGTTCTTGAATAACAATTTTGCATATTCCATACTGTTACCCCTTTAAAAAAAGTTTCAGCTTGAGCATCTAATGCCTTTATGTACCCAGCTAAATTTGGATGTCCTCCAGTTTGTTGACAATACCAATTTTCCCATAAATATTTATTAAATTGCCATGAGTTTTCTCCGTAACTATTTTTTGCAGTTCTCCATACATTCTTAAATTCTTCACCTGTACTACAACCGTCTGTAATAAATTGCACATAAAGCATATTTTTGCTGCATAGAAAATGTAGTTCCTAAGCTTGTTTCTAAATTAATTACATTTTGCCATATACTATTTCTTATACTATCGGCTATACTATCTGGTAAATCTTTTTCTATATATATACATATTCCATTCCCATTATCATATTTTTCGATTGCATATTCATATACATTATCTACCATTTTAGCAGGTCCATTTTGTGTATCTGATACATAACCTGGAACACTAAATTTAGCCGAATGCGCTGCCATATAAATATCTCTTCCAACCGTTAAATTATTTTGCCCATCATTATATGATAAATAAAATATTCTATTATCAATAGTATATGTTTCTGTATCTCTGTTACCACCAAAATTTAATAAATATTCTTCTAAAGCTGAACTTACATTTTGTAATGATCCTGCATTTACTCCTGCATCTGTGCCATCTCCAGATTCATCTGCAGCACCCCCTCCTATTACAGTAATTAGAATTATAAATATTAACAAAATTGGTAATCCAAACTTTAGTAATAATAATGTATTTATTTTCTTTTTAATTATATCTTTTACACGATTTGTCGCCATTTTAGCATAATTACCTAATGACATCTTTTTCTCCTTAATTTGTATTTTTAGAATAATTTATATATAATTTATCTTCTATTACTTCTGGCACTATTTTAAAATATTCTTCTGTATTTGATATTTTGTTTGTACTCCCTTGCTCTAATATATTTTCATAAAATGTAATTTTATAAAGTCCGTTCGTTTCGTATTTTATTTCTATTTCCCTATCTTTATTAAATCTTTTATTGTAATACAAATTTGTAAAATCTTTTACTGTAGGGTATAGTTTTTGTTTGCAATCTTCAGATAATAATTCATATGCTTTTTCTATATTTTTTTCTTTACAGTTTTCAATAAATTTTTTAACTAAAGTTTTATTATTGATATTTTCTTCTTGATTAATATATGAATTATTGGCTATTTTATTGGAATTGTTTTTTTGATTCATAATTGCTAAAGCATTTAGACCCTTCAATATAAGAAAAACAGCTATTATTACAATTGTATAAAATAGAATAGGATCACTATGTTCTGTCCAGAATATTTTTATTTTTCTCTTTAGACTTTCCATAGTAATCCTCCTTTATTTTATTTTTTTGGCTTAGGATTTTCTTTTTGTGTTCTATTGGCTCTTTTCGTTGTTGTTTTAGGTTTTTGCGCTGTTGTTCCTCTTTGTGCTGTTTCAGGTTTTTGCATAGCTGTTCTTCTTTGCACTGTTTCAGGTTTTTGCATAGCTGTTCTTCTTTGCACTGTTTCAGGTTTTTGCATAGCTGTTCTTCTTTGCACTGTTTCAGGTTTTTGTACAGCTGTTCTTCTTTGCGTTGTTGTTTCAGGTATTGAAGTAGATGTTTTATTAATATTACTGTTGTATAGTATAGATAAATCTTGTACATTTTTTATTTCATTTTCTATAGCTATTTCTGAAAATCCTTCTTGTTTTAAGCTATCTTTTAAATTTTTATATTCTTCTTCTTTTTGTTTTTCACTGTAGTAATTTTGTTTTTTTGCAATATCTCTTGCTACTTCTATACTTTTAGTTGATTTTAAATTAGATTCATCTTCTCTAATTTCAGTTATATCTATATCTGATAAATTAAACTCACTTCTTATTTCATTTCTCTTTAACATTTCTACTTTTATTTGTTCATTTGTCGCTTTAGCTCCATTATTAATACGGCTAATTGTTTGTGCTGCTTGATCTTGTGCTGTTCTATCTTCTAAATATTCTACATTTACTGCATATTTTTCTATTACTCCGTCTATTGTCATTCTACTACCATCTAAACTATTAGCAACTTGAGCAATTTGTGCATCAGTATATCCTGCTCTTTGTAGTCTAAGAGTAATGTTATTTACTCTTTCCATCTGTTCTTTTGTAGCATTTTCATTATTAATTCCCATTAAATCTGGTACTTTTTGTTCTATAGGTATAGGTATATCTATTGTTTTATTTTCTGGTGGTAATGCAGGCATTTCTACACCTTTCATTTTTGCAGCACCTGTTAATATTCTTCTTACATTTTCATCAATAACATTTTGGTCATTACATCCTGCATTTTTATATCTTCTTGCTAATTCATCGTATGCATTTTGCATTGCTTTTGGATCTCTAAAATCTTTTGTACTTATGGTTTGTGACTGTATAGCAGAGAACATAGCTGTATCTAGTGCATCAGCTTCATTTAATCCATCTTTTTGAAGATCTTCAGATTGAGCAAGTGTTTTATTATATTGATCTTCATTTACTCCATGTGAATGCATATTATACATATTTTCCATTTCTTTTTCTAATTGACTGCCATTTGCTTCTTTACCTTCATGTCTATCTCTATAATTTTGTCTAGCAAGTAATACATTTCTTTTATTTTTCATAAATTCAGATTTATCTTTTGCTTCTGCATTATTCCAAAATCCATCATGTCCAGCTTTTACATAATTTTCTACTTTACTAACTCCTTTATTTGCTAAATTATTAATGCCTTGTCCTGCCTTATTTCCTATTGCTGCTCCTGCCATAGCAAATTTACTTCCTTGGCCAAACATTACACCAACTGCTCCTAAAGCTGTTGCACCAGCAATTGTTGTTGCTCCTTTAATAGTTTTTTTAGTTGCTCCTTTAGCAAATGAATATGCTTTTTTACCGGCTCTTTTAGCAATTTGTTTAATTCCTCCTCCAAACTTGTTGTTGCCGTATTTATTCATTCTATTTACTGCTCTTCTTGTTTTAATTGCATCTCTCGCCATTCTCCATCTGGTAGGTTTCTTTTGTTTTTGTTGTTCATTTTCGCCTGAGTTGTTATTATTTTCTGATTCACCTTCATTAGTTTCATCTATATTATCAGTATCCTCGTTATTTCCTAATTGGTCTGTATCTGTTCCTTCATCAGTTCCTGCTGTATTGTCGGTGCCCTCTCCATTTCCTAATTGGTCTGTATCTGTTCCTTCATCAAGTTCTGATGTATTGTTGGTACCTTCTACGTTATTATCATTATCTTCTGCATCCGTTAATTGCGAATTATCAGAGCCTTCTAAATTATCTGTATTTACTCCTTCATCAGTTTCTTGTGTATTTTCAGAATTTTGAGATTCTGATCCATTATTATTTCCTGGATTTGTATTACTTTCTGTTGAATTTTCTTTTGTTCCTGGTAATTTTAATAATTTAGTATTTGGTGATAATTGTGTATCTTCTTCATTATTTTTATTACTTCCACTATTATTTGAACCTTTATTTCCACCTGAAAATATACTTCTCATTAATTGTCCAGCAAGTGCCCCACCTGCAAAGGCTCCTAAAGGTGATCCTAATCTATCTCTAAATCCAAACATCTCTTTAACGAATTTTTCTGCTGGTATCATTACAGCAAAACAAACAAGTGAATACAATACATTTGTTTCTGCAAGCTGCATAGCTGAACCAACTAATACAATATAAATTAGTAAATGAAATGGTTGTATAATAACTTGGAATAAAAATTCTGAAAACCATTTATTATATGCTTGTGCTTTTCCATCTGTTATTTTATCTATTGGGTAAGTAATACACGAAATTGGTCCCAATAGAATTAGAAAAATAATTGTCATTTCCCTCTTTAAATATTTAATTGCAAATAAAATTGTAAAACCTATAATTCCAGCTAATACAATTACATACGCATATGCATCTCCTATTGTTAAATGTTCTCCATCAATATCCATAGAATATGAATCATTAGTTGTTCCTTTTTCATCATAATGTTCTGATAGAATTCCAGATAATCTTTCTGTACAATATTGAATATGCTTTATACTATTTCCTCCTCCACCTAATGCTTCTACAATTTTTCCACTTACGTTAAGAATACCTATCATAATAAAATGCATAAACACTAGCAAACATAATGCAACAATCCAATCTTTAAACATAGATTTATACTTTGCTTTATCTTGTGCAATTGTAGATGTAATCATACGTATTGCGACATATACAAGAACAGATAGTAAAGCTACAATTGCAAAGTTTCTTAATGCATAGTACCACCCTGAAACAACTTCTCTTAGTTTTATTTTTCCAGTTGATACATCTCCACCTTCAACATAATCGTAATAATTATGATCATTGGTTATTTCTTTAAAAATGTTTGCATCAAATATAATAAATTTTCCCTTTATTATGGTTTCAGGTGTTAAATATACTGTCAATTTTTCTGTTTCTATATCTCCTCCATCTCCGTCAGCATTTTCAACTATACCATCTTCAGTATTTGCTTGATAATCTTCGTTTGCAAAAATATTATTTAAGAATTTTAATACACCTTTTTCTAATTCATAGAAAATAAATGCAGGTGCTGCCACGATATCATCAAGCCATAATGCATGTACACTTTTTGGAAAGCAAAAATTGAATAATATCAATAATACTAAGATTAATATGAATTTTTTAAATTTTTTTGTATTTTTTAATACATTCATTATTAAGGTTCCCCTCTCTATCTATTTGCTAATTTATTTAAGTTTGTTTCCATAAATTCAAATTCCTTTTTAGTTGGAGTAATCTTTAGTATTGCTGTATCATTTCCTACTTTTAGAAGTCCTTCTCCTTTTTGAGCTGTAATTAAATAATTTGCTTCTCCTTCTGATAATTTAAATACTTCTTTTAAGTATTGTATTTCTGATTTGTCTTGTGCTAAAAATAGCTTTGTATCTGAAGATGTAAGTACAGCTTGAGCCTCTGGTTTTTCATAAAAGTCTTGAAATCTTTGAGAAATAATAGCTAGTGATACATTTCTTTTTCTTGCACGACGTGCCATTTTATTTAGAAAATCTACTGCTTCTGGGTATGGTAAAAGCATCCATGCCTCGTCTACAAGTACTCTTTTTTGTTTTGCTTTTCTTCTATCTTCACTATTCTTTTTAACAAATTTTTCCCATATCCATGAAAGCAAAATTTGTTGTGCTAATGGTCTAGCAAATCTTTCCTCTAGGCTTGAGATATCTAGATTAATAAATGGTGCCCCATCTAACAAGTCAAATGTTGATTGACCATCAAAATATGCCATTTGCCCATTATATTCTCTTATGTATTGTTTCATTACCTTTAATAAATAGCTATAATGAGATTTATAATCTTCATTTTCATTTTCTTGTGCCTTTTTTTGTATTCTTTTGTACCAAGAACCAATTGTAGGCATTTCCTTTTTTTCTTTTTCTATTTGACCTTCATTAATTTGTGTTAAGTCACTTTTATATAAACTATTAATATTACTGTTAATTCCTTTTGCTTCATACTCTTCTGCAACTGCTTCTGCTATAATTTGTTTTGTTACTTCATTTACTTCTTTACTTCTTGTACTACCTTTTGCCATTGTTAGTAATGCTTGTGTAACATCTTCTATTTTATTTTCTACACTTAACATTGGTCTTTCTCTTCCAGTTATTTCATCTTTTACTAATTCTGGCTCTAAATCAAATACATTAATAACTGTTTTTGAAGTTGGACTAATAACTACATTAATTCCACCTAAGCTCTCTGCAACTATTGTGTATTCGCCTTCAGCATCTAGTGCTAAACTTTCTATTCCCATTAAAACACTTGAACGAGATATTAAAGTTTTCATTGTAACAGATTTACCAGCACCAGATTTAGCAAATATAACCATATTGTAATTAGTTAATGATGAATGAAAGTTATCAAATAAAATTGGTGTACCTGTTTGTTTATTATAACCTATAGGAACTCCAGATGGATGTCCTACTTCTGATGATGTAAATGGAAATACTGTTGCCATTGAGTTTCTATCAAAAGTATGTTTTTTATTAATTAAGTTTTTATTTAATGGTATATTACTTTTAAATGCCTCTTCTTGCATTGCCCATGCAGACTTTATACCTATTTGAGTTTTAGACATTTCTGTTGAAAGTAATTTTGTATATTTATCTAAATCTTGAAGATTGTATGCAAACATTGTAGCAATAATAGAAGCTTCAAACATTTTATTAAAACCTGCTGCAATTTCATCTCTTAATTGTTCTGTTTCGTATTTTTTTTGTGCTAAAACTGCTTCTCTATTTATATTTCCTTTATCTGCAGCAACTAATCTTTCTGTTTCAAGTTCATTAATTGTTCTATTTAATTCTTGTTGAGAACGAGCTTCTTGTATTGGATTAATATAAACAGAAACATTCATATCTCCAAATTCATACATATCTCTCAATAAAGATGGAAATGTACCCATACGAGGAAGAGTAGATACAAAGAAGCTTCTTGCAAGTCTATTTGTATGAGATATAATTTCTAAATAATTTAAATTAGATGCATCTATTCCTGATGGTGAGATAATATCTTTTATATTTTTAGTTTGAAATAAACTGCTATATTCTTCATTTTTTTGTTCTTGCATAATTTCTTCTTGTAATTCTTCTTTTTGCTTTTGTTTTTTTCCCATACTTAAAACCATTCCTTTCTATAAGCATAAATTTGTAAAATAAATTTAATATTTTATTATATATAATTATTTTCAAATATTATGCTCCTTTTTTTGTTCTAGTTTTTTTAGCTTTTGTTTCATTTTTATCTTGTTTTTCAATTTCTTCAATTGATTCTTGAGCAATTTCTTTTCCTACATATTCCTCGTTTTCTTTTATCATTCTTTTTGCCATATTTTGAATAATGCTATTAATATTTTTTTCTCTTTCTTCTAGTTCCTTTTTTCTTCTGCTTTTAATAGTTACTTCTTCTATAGTACTATTTGCTAACTCTAATGCTTTTTCTTTTATAATTTTATCTAACTCTTCCATTTTCTTGTCTATTACATCTGGTGCAGTTGTATAAAGCGCATCATAACCTGATTTAATTGCTTTATCTACACCATATATTTCTGATGAATCTCTATTATATGCTACATATAGTAAATCTGCTAATTCTGTAGAATCTAATATTCTTCCAGTAACTCCACATACAGAAAGAACTCTTAGCAATGACTGTGCATTAGTATATAATTCTGAAAAAGCCATATCTAATAATTCTTCTTTTTCAAATAGATTTTCTGAATTATCAGGCATATAAGATATTGCAATATAATAATTTTTAGTTAATATGTTTTTATTTAAGCTCATTTGTTCTGTATTATGAATAATATCTTTTGTATAGTCATATAAATTTTTTTGTCTTACATATTCTAATTTTATCATATTGAATTGGTCATTACTTAAATTTATATTTTTTTGTGCTTGTTCATATTGAAATTTTACTTTATTATATTTGTTTTCAATATCTTTTAATCTTTTTTTATAATTTTGAAGGCTTTCTTCTAAGTTGACTTTTCTTGATTGTATGTATAATTGAATTGGTCTAGTTAATGTATTTAAAAATTGTACAAATCCTTGCTCTACAGCAACTTTTTCTATTGAACTCATTAAGTCATAATTAATGCCCTGGCATTGAACTACCATTACTAGTTTTTTTCCTTTTTCTTGTACAATCATGTTATCTTTTATTTCATCAAAGTCTAAAAAATCTTTAACATTTTGAGTAGTATATGCTTTTGTTTGAATAACATTTGAGCTAGTTTCTGGTTGTTGTTGAACCTTAATATTATTTTTTTGTTTTTCTCCTTTTTCTTTATTTCTTTTATTTATCCAAATAAAAAATAATGCAAATATTAAAGATATTAATATAAGTATAGCTATTACCAATAAGATTGTTAATAAAGATGTTAATTGAGTACTACTCATGTTTTATTTCCTCCTCTTTTGTAATATAAATTCTATTTTTCTTCTTTTTAAACCTAATAAATCTTAAAATAATATCATCTATATTTTCTCCGCCAACCAGTCTTGTAACTTTTAGGACTTCTGAATCTGGTATTTTAAATGTACCTATAATAAAACCAATTAGTGCAAGTACTCCCATTATAATAATTCCAACCATCGATGCATTAAATACTTTTAGTAACCAGTAAAAAGGCAACCCTATTCCGTGCACCCACTACTGTATAAATAAGTGCCTTTGTTGAAAATATAAAGAGAATTCTTCCCTCTCCTTTTGTATTTCTAGGTATCATATATGTTCCCATTTGGAACCCCCTTATTTTTAATTATAAATACTCTATTATATTATAACAAAAAACCTTACAAAATGTAAGGTTTTTTTGGAAAATATTATTATTTTTTAATATAATTGTAATATTACTGTAATATTTTATTTTCCTGTAACAGATTGACCAAATCCTATTACAGCTCTTCCAATTGCACTAGCACCGAAAACTAGTACAGCACCAACTAAATATGGTACCATAGATTTTTTGTATTCTGCTTTTTCTTCTGTACTTCCAAGCATGTATTTTACACCAAGTACAGCAATTATAATTATTGCAGCTACCATACCTACATTAGTAATAATTGTTAAAATTGTACTTCCTATTTTTTCAATAGTTTGATCTGCTGATCCTGTATTAGCCGATGCATTTATATTATTAACATTAATAGCTGCTAATACATTTGTGCAAATACTTGCTAACATAACTATTACCATTATTACAGTTAAAGCTTTATATGCTTTTTTCATATATTTTTCCTCCTTTTATAAATTTATGTAAAATATCTTATTTTTATAAGATAACATTAATAACTTAAATTGAACTAAGAATTGTAACTATAAGCTTCCATATTCCAAAAGCTCCAAATAATACAAAACAGCTTATTATATATGGAAATAGTGATTTTTTTACTTCTACCTTTTGGTCAATTCCTGCTGTCATAAATTGAATTCCTAAAATTGCTCCTACAACAATTGCTACTGCAACTCCTACGCCAAAAAATATATTGAATATAGTATCTGATGTTTGTTTTAAATTTGTAGTATCCATAGTAGTATTTGTATGTTGACGCCCAGTTTCTAACCAACCGTTTGCTGTTGAGAAAAGATCGGATATAGCAAATATTTTAGAGGATAATAGAAAAATTAATAATATAATTATACATGTAGTTATTACAAGTTTTTTCATATTATACCTCCTATAATTCAACTTATAAATTTATTATACACTATTTTTATTTATTTTTCAAGTTTTTTTATAGATTTCCTATTTGATTACCAACTTGCATTAGTATTTTTATAAAAGCTGTAATTCCAAATACTAATATTGCTCCTACAAAATATGGTATTAAGTCTTTCTTATACTCTGCTTTTTCCTCTACACTTCCTATCATATATTTAAAGCCAAGTACCGCAATCATAACAATTGCTACTACCATAGCAATTGAAGTAATTACACTAAGTATGGTACTTATTATTGACTCTATTTTACTAGCTTCTGTTCTAGATATATCGTTTGGCTTATATTCATTAATATCATTAAATACATCATTAAATGTAACATTTTCTCTATCTTCACCTGCAATTTCCAGAGATAGTTCAAATTTTCTTTTTAAGTCATTTACAATATCTTCTCTTTCTCTTTGCATTACACCAGTCAAATCTTGTGCTTGATTTATTAAGTTTGTATTATTTTGGAAATAATTTCTTCTATTATCTATTGGATCATCCATTCCATGTAAAGCTCCAGAGGTTGCATCGTCTCTATACACTGTATTTGTTGTTAATGTATTTAAAATATTTTTTGCGTATTGTATCATTTGTATATATGCCGCCGAAACATTGCCGTTATTAGTAAAAGAATCTAATGTTCTTTTCCATGCTTCATGTGTTGTTGTACTTTGTGATGCTATATTTTGGCCTTTATTATTAAGAATATCACTTATAATAAAATATGTAATATCACCACTACTTGCACTTTTTGATGGTATGTTTTTCCAATCATTTTCTATTCGGCTAGTTATAATATCTGATGTTTTTTGTGCATCATCTGCTGCTTTTTTAGCTCCTTCTGGATCATTAACTGTTACTTCAAACCAATATTTTTCAGTTTTTGCTTGGCTACCGTAACCACCACTATAATAATAAATCTCAGCCTGAATATATACTGTTCCACCCCTAATTCCTTTTACATCTACTTGTTTGTTAACCAGTTCTTTTTTTCCTTCCACCATTGTTGTATCATTTGTCATCTCTACATTGACATATACATCATCAATATCAACAATACTCCATTTTTTTACGCTTTGCTTATTACTTGGCAAATCCATTCCATAAATTTTATTTGCTGTATTTCCTTTTTCAGTTGTTATATGTATTGTCTCTCCTACATTTATTGTTACTTTTCCCTTTACGTCTGCTCCAAATATTATATTTGGTACTAGCACTAGTATAAATAATATGCCTATTGTAAATAATATTTTACTTAATTTATTCATTTTTTTCCTCTTTCTTTTTTTACCTTTATTTTTATTTTACACTATTTTACCATATTTTCAATACTTTGTATAAAAAATATATATTTTTGCAATATCTTTGTAATAATTATGTAATAAATTAGAAGTATGTTTTAGAGTATAATTTTAAAATAACAAAAGCGACAAGTAATAAATTCTAATTTTTAGATTTATTACTTGTCGCGTATTAATTCGTACACTATATTTACAATAGAAAATTCGTGTACAATGTATTTATCTAATTGAATTTTCTATAAAATTCCTATTAGATAAAAAATATAGAATATTATAACTATTTATATAATTTTGAACATTTTATATTTTAATACAACTTTTATTAGACCATATATAATACTTTTCTTTTTTCTTTTTTTTCTTTCTTCTTTTTTTTCTCCTTTTTTTTGTAAAATTGTGATATTAAATCATCTAACTCAACACTAAGCTTGTATGTCATATCATAATTTGTATTTTTTTCTATGCTTTCGTTTAATTTTTTTCTTTTTTCTATAATTTTCTCTTCTAACATACAATCACTCTCCTTTTATGAGTTTTATCTTCTCTATTTTTAAAGTAACATATTTTTTTTTCATAGTCAATAAAAAAAGGCTATATATAGCCTTTTTCGTACGCCTTTTTTCTTTATTTTTTTATTTGTTTTTGTATGTTTTTATTTTATTCGACTTTATTAATTTTTTTATTGTTTTTTTCTACATTTCTATTTTCCTTTTACAATTGATACAACCATTTTTTCTGTATTAAAAATTTCTGTTAAAATTTTTTGAGTATATTCTTTTGATACTTGACTATGATTTTCTATATAATCAAAGCTATTAATGCCTTTAAAATAATCACTCATTAACATTCTAGCAATACTACTTATATCATTGTATTCTGTAATATAATCTCCTAATATTTTCTTTTTTATTCTTTTAAATTGCTGTTCATCTAATCCATTTTGTTTTATTTTTTCTATTTCTTCTATAAAATATTCCACTAATTTTTTTGGGTTATTAGATTGACCAGAAATAGTAATATGTGCATATTCTTTTGAAAATTCGTAATCTAAATCTGGTTCTGCCATAATTAATCCTTCATTATATAATTTTTTATACAATGTAGAACTTTTTCCAAGTAACATATATAACAAAATTTCTATAGCTATATGTTTTTTTACTTGTTCTGTTTTGTTCTCTAAAACAATATCTTTAAATGCAATTACAAATAATGGATTATTTACTTCCATTTCTACTATTTTTTCTTTTTGATTAATTTCTTCTGGCTCATTAGGGTATATTCTTTTTATTATACCTTTATTTTCATTATTTATAATTCTTTTTTTTACTTCCTTTAATAATTCTTCTGGATAAAAGTCTCCACATAAAATCATTAACATATTGGATGGTGTATAAAATGTATTATAACAATTATATAATATTTCTTTATTAATTCCGTTAATTGATTCTACATCTCCAGCTATATCTATTTTTACAGGATTATTTTTGTATAAACATTTTAACGCATTCAAATATACTTGCCAAAACGGATGGTCTTCATACATTTTTATTTCTTGTGCAATAATTCCCTTTTCCTTTTCTACGTTTTCATCTGTATAATATGGGTTTTGTACATAATCCATAAGTTCATCTAATGCTTCATAAAAGTTATCATTACATTCAAATAAATATGTTGTGTAATCATTGGTTGTATATGCGTTTGCATCTACTCCCAAACTTGATAATTTATCTAAACTATTAACACCGCTTTTTTGTTCAAACATTTTATGTTCTAAAAAATGTGCTACACCATCTGGTATTTGTATTTCTTGGTTATTATCTGGATTAATAAAATGATTATCAATAGATCCAAAATTAACTCCCCACATAACATATTTTTTTTGAATGTTGTTTTTAGGAAGAATCATAACAGTAAGCCCATTATCTAGTTTCTCTATATATATTTTTTCTTTTATTTTTAAATTTTCAATAATTTGCATTGTTTTTCTCCTTTTTTATAAATTGTAATTTGTAGAGATAATTTTATGCTTTTTCAGACTATTTTTGAGCACATTTTTTTCAAAATTAAGCCCTCCAAGCTAACGGGTATTCCCCCGCCTCAAAGGGCTGTCGGGCGTAATTTTTCAAAAAAGTCTCAAAACAGTCTGAAATTTCTTTTGTTCTCTACAATAACACTTTGGAAAAGAGAACCGTCCCTATTTTCACATAATTGTCGGTCCCCACCCATAACTTGCTCGAAAATTTATATTGAAATTACCTCGCGCTACTCTACTAATTTATATTGATGTACTTAAATAGGTTCAAATACAATGAAAATTTAAGTGAGGAGCGAATGTAGAGTAAGCGAGCATAGAATTTCTTAAACTTATTTTTGGAAAGAGTTCACGCGCTCGTGGAAGGGTGCCGAAAATAAGTTTTAGAAATTATGCGAAGTTTGCTCGCCCCGAACGACGAACGAAAATTTTGCATTGTATTTGAATTTAACACACAAGAATGTAGCAACATTACAATTTACTAATTTTTTAAAAAATAAATTGTATTTATTTGAATTTTATTTGCTAAATCTATAACATTCTCCTTAGTAACATAATTTACTTTTTCTATATATTCTTCATAATTCATTTGATATCCTGATAATTCTTGTGAAAAATAATACATTAATTCTGTATCTTGTTCATCTGGAATAAATTTTATTGTAGCAATAATATTTGTTTTAGCTTGATTAATATTTTCTTGAGTAAAGTTTCCATTTTTCATATCTTCTATTTGTTCTTTAATTATTTTTACAGCTTTTTCGTAATTATTTATTTCAATTCCACATTTAATAAATATATTTGCTTTTTGCCTAATATAAGATGATGATGCTGTATACGCTAATGAATTTTTTTCTCTTACATTTTGAAATAATTTTGATGTTGGAGTTCCACCAAGTATAGCATTATATACTAAAGCTATATATTTATCATTATCTTGTTCATTTAGAATATCTAGTCCTAATATTAACTTTCCCTGAGCAATATCCATGCTTTCTGTTTTTTCTTGTTCTTGTTTTTGTTGTTTTTTTCTACTTTCTTTATTATTTACAATATATTCTGGATTTCTTTCTTGTAATTCTTTTATATATTCATTGTTAATAATATTAGTTTTTATGTTTTCATCTATTTGTCCAGAAATAAATATGTCTATTTTACAATTTTTTATTAAATTTTTATATTGATTATATAAATTTTCAGAGTTAATATTTTCTAGGTCTTCTACTCTTCCATATTTATATAATGCATATGGCTCATTTTCATACATAGCTTGTATACATTGTTCTAATGCATAAGTTGCTTTTGAATCTTTTCTTCCTTCTATTACTTGTTTTAAATTGTTTTTTTCACTTTCAACATATTCATTATTAAATTTATTTTCTATTAAAAGAGGATTAAACACAACTTCTAGTAAAATATTAATTGCATTTTTTAGATTGTCCTCTTCTTGTGGAAGATAAGAGTTATTAATAGTTTCTAAGTAAAATTTTAATACCTGATTATCACCTATTTTATCAACTCCACAGTCAAATGATGCACCATACATTTCTTCTAAAGCAATGCTTATTTCTTCTTGTGTTTGCATTTCTTGTGTTCCTCTTCTTAATATTGCTGGTATAAGTGCATTTTTGGTTACTGTTTCATTTTTTAACGGAGTTGTCAAAAATACAGATAATAAATTTGTTTTAAATTTATTTGTTTTAATAAAGTGTAAATCTATTCCATTTTTTATATTTATATTTATTATATTTTCCATTATAACTTACACATTCCTTTCAAAGCAAATACATAATTTTATTGTATTTTTAAATATTTTTTTAAAATTTTATAATTCATATTATATCCCCAAAGTTGTATATTTATGCTAATTGATAAATACATTTTAATTTTTATTATATAAATATTCTATTATAAAATTAAAGTTTGAAAATAAAAAATTTTTTTATAAAAATAATAAAAATATAGAATGTTGTTACCATTTATATAGTAAAATACTCTATATTTTTATTTAGATATTTATTTTGTTTTTATTATTCTAGAACAACCTTTTATTTAGGTATGTATTTTTAAAATTTTCTTTTTCTAGCAGCCTCTGATTTTTTCTTTCTTTTAACACTAGGTTTTTCATAATGCTCTCTTTTTCTAACTTCTTGTATAACTCCATTTCTTGCACATTGTCTTTTAAATCTTTTAAGAGCATCTTCTATATTTCCATCTTTTACTTTAATTTCTGACATTTGTTCCCCTCCTTCCAGTACTTTACTTAGTATGTGGGATTTTCTTTGCTTTTTCTACGATAATTATTATACTCTACTTTAGTATTGCTTGTCAATATTTTTATGATATTTTGCAATAAATTGGTTAATGTTAGACTAAAATTTATAATTAAAAGGATTGCTGAATATAGCAACCCTTTTAATTATTCTATAAATTTTATTCTGCAAAAATTGCATCGAATTCTTCTCCATCAATTTTCTCTTTTTCTAGTAATACTTTAGCTACAGCATGCAATTTATCAATATGAGTAGTTAGTATTTGTTCTGCTCTTTCGTATGCTGTATCAATTATTTTTTTAGTTTCCTCATCAATTAATCCTGCTGTTTCTTCTGAATAATTTTTAGATTGTGCAAAATCTCTTCCTAAAAATACTTCTTCTTGACTTGAACCAAACATTATTGCACCTAATTTTGAACTCATACCATATTTTGTAACCATATCTCTTGCTATTTTTGATGCTCTTTCTATATCATTACTTGCTCCTGTAGAAATATCATTTAAAATTAATTGTTCAGCAACTCTTCCTCCTAGTAATGAAACAATATTTTCTTCCATTTCTGTTTTTGACATAAATGATTTATCCTCTGTTGGTCTATACATTGTATAACCACCAGCCATTCCTCTTGGTACAATAGAAATTTGATGTACTGGGTCTTGAGATTCTAAGAACCTACTTACTACTGCATGGCCAGCTTCATGATAAGCTACTAATTTATTTTCTTTTTCACTTCTAACTCTTGTTTTCTTTTCTGGACCCATAGTTACCTTAACCATAGCGTCTTCAATTTCTTTCATTCTTATTTGTTCTAAGTTTCTTCTAGCTGCAAGAAGTGCTGCTTCATTTAACACATTTTCTAAGTCTGCTCCTGAAAATCCAGAAGTATTTTTAGCTATTGTTTTTAAATCAACATCATCTGCTATTTTTTTGTTTCTAGAATGTACTTCAAGTATTTTTTCTCTTGCTATTACATCTGGTGCTGGAACAACAATTTGTCTATCAAATCTTCCAGGTCTTAATAATGCTTTATCTAAAACATCTGGTCTATTTGTTGCTGCAAGAACAATAACCCCTTCATTTGTTCCAAAACCATCCATTTCAACTAATAATTGGTTTAGTGTTTGTTCTCTTTCATCATGTCCTCCACCAAGTCCAGCTCCTCTTTGGCGTCCTACAGCATCAATTTCATCTATAAATATAATACATGGAGCATTCTTTTTTGCTTGTTCAAATAAATCTCTTACTCTTGAAGCACCTACACCAACAAACATTTCAACAAAATCAGATCCACTCATAATAAAGAATGGAACTCCTGCTTCTCCAGCAACTGCTTTTGCTAAAAGTGTTTTACCTGTACCAGGTTGACCAACAAGCAATACACCTTTTGGTATTCTTGCTCCCATATCTGTAAATTTTTTAGGATTTTTTAAAAATTCTACAATTTCTTCTAATTCTTCTTTTTCTTCTTCTATCCCTGCTACATCTTTAAAAGTTATTTTATTTTTATCTTCTGGAGATGTCATTCTTGCTTTACTTTTTCCAAATGATATTGATTTACTAGCTCCTCCACCTTGTGCAGCTGAATTATTCATTAATAAAAACCAGAATATAAAGAAGATAATAATAATTCCAAATGGTGATATTAATCCTAATAAAGTAATTAAAATAGATTGTGATTTTTCAGTTAACTCTATTTTCCCATCTTTTAATAAATCTGTTGAATAGTTCATAAAGCTTTCTATACTTGGAATATTAACTTCTTTTTGAATATTTTCGCCTTCTAGTTTAACATATGCTTGTGTTCCATCAGAATTTAATTCAATTTCCTTTACTTCTCCCATTTCCATTTTGGTAATTAAATCAGAATAATTCATTTTTGTATCTGCATTATCAATAATAGAAGTTAATAATACAACAAAAATAATTCCTAGTATTAACCATATAGCTAATGTTTTTAATTTATTTTTCAAATTTAATGACCTCCTTTGAATTTAACAAAAAAACTTATTATTAGGTTTCAATATTTAATAATAATTTCAAAATAATATATAGCATAGTAATTTCAATTTTTCAATACTTTTTTTAAAACTTTTTTGTCTGTAATTTAGTAATACCAACGGTTTTCTTACGGAAGCTTTTAATTTGCAATGAAAAAAATTTTTTTATTTTTTATTAAAATTTTTATTTTTTTATTTGGAATTAGATATTTATTACCTATATTATTACTACATAGTTTTATAATATCTTCAATATGTTTCTTTTCTATACTATTTTTTGTTCCTATAAGTTCATTTATAGTATATAACAGGATTCTGTTTTTTATAACTGTTTCTAATAAATTAAATTTTTTTAAGTTTAAAGCAATATATGTTTCTTGTTTTTCTTCTATTAAAGTTTTATAAGTTTCTTCTGCTTTTTTTTCTAAATATTCATCTTCTTGTGTTGCTAAATTAGATAATCTATTAATTCCCGAAATAATATTAGGGTTGAAATTACTTTTTATATACGGAATTAGCATATTTCTTATTTTATTTCTAGTATAAATATTTTCAAAATTGCTTTTATCTATTTTAGGATTTAATATATTTAATTTACAATATTCTTCAATTTCATCTCTTGAACACTCTCTTAATGGTCTAATAATATTATCTCTTTTTATTTCAATTCCTTTTAAACCACCTATTCCGCTTCCTCTAATTATATTCATTAAAACTGTTTCTGCATTATCATTTGCATTATGAGCTGTTACAATTTTATTTGAATTTGTTTTTTTTAAAATATCATTTAAAAACTTATAGCGTTCTTTTCTTCCTGTTTCTTCTGTGCCACACTTTTCTATTTTAGCAATTTGTTCTACTTTTACTCTTTTAGTATAACACTTAACATTTTTATTCTTGCAAAAATATTTAACAAATTCTTCTTCCTCAATTGCCTCTTGCCTAATCATATGATTAATATGGCATACAACAATTTCAAATTTAATTATTTCTTTTTGTTTTATATTTATTAGTGAATTTAAAAGAGCTATTGAATCTGGTCCACCTGAAACACCGACTACAAGTTTATCTCCATTTTCAATTAAATTATATTTAATTATAGTATTTAAAATTTTTTCTTCCATAGGCTTAATTATAGCACTTTTTAAGACATTAGTCAATTTTCATTTTTATAGTTTACATTTTTAGGAAGTCTTATAAAATGACATATTTGTAAGTTGAATTTAAGATTTATAAAACTATATTTATACATCGAATATAAAAAAGAAACCCACCTGCTATTAGCAGGTGAGTATGAAATTTTAGATTATTTTCTGTCTGAATGCATTTTTTCAATAATGCTTACAGCATCATATTCAACCTTTGCAAGTTTCCGAAGAATTTTTTCGCATGAACATTTTTTGTTACTGCTTTCCTTACTTCACTGTTTTCATCTTCTGCAAGTTCCAAAAGAATTTTTTCGGTTGCATTATCATTTCTTGCTACTGCTATCCTTACTTGATAGTTTACAGCCTTTGCAAGTTTCAAAAGAATTCTTTCGGTTGCATTATCATTTCTTGCTACTGCTTCCATTACATCATAATAGTCCTCTGCAAGTTTCAGAAGAATTTCTTCGGTTGCATGAGAATTTCCTGCTACTGCTTTCCTTACTTCACTGTCTTTATCTTCTGCAAGTTTCAAAAGAATGTTTTCGGTCGCATTAAAATTTCCTGCTACTGCTTTCCTTACTTCACTGTCTTTATCTTCTGCAAGTTTCAAAAGAACTTTTTCGGTTGCATGAGTATTTCTTGCTACTGCTTTCCTTACTTCACTGTCTTTATCTTCTGCAAGTTTCAAAAGAACTTTTTCGGTTGCATGAGTATTTCTTGCTACTGCTTTCCTTACTTCACTGTCTTTATCTTCTGCAAGTTTCAAAAGAACTTTTTCGGTTGCATGAGCATTTTCTGCTACTGCTTTCCTTACTTCACTGTCTTCATCTTCTGCAAGTTCTAAAAGAATTTTTTCGGTTGCATGAGAATTATATGCTACTGCTTTCCTTACATCTTTGTCTTCATCCTTTGCAAGTTTCAAAAGAATTTTTTCGGTTGCATGAGAATTATATGCTACTGCTTTCCTTACATAATAGTATTCATCCTTTGCAAGTTTCAGAAGAATTCTTTCGGTTGCATGAGCATTTTGTGCTACTGTAGTCCTTACTTGCCTTTCTTCATCCTCTGCAAGTTTCAGAAGAATTTTTTCAGTTAGAATAACACTATTTATTAATGCTATTTTTACATGACTGTCTTCATCCTTTGCAAGTTTTAGAAGAATTTTTTCAGTCAGATTATCGCTTGTTATTAATGCTATTTTTACATCATGACTGTCTTCATTCTCTGTAAGTTTCAAAAGAACTTTTTCGGTTGCATTAGCATTATATGCTACTGTTTTCCTTACATTACTTTCTTCATCCTTTGCAAGTTTCAGAAGAACTTTTTCGGTTGCATTAGCATTATATACTACTGCATTCCTTACATTACTTTCTTCATCCTTTGTAAGTTTCAGAAGAATTTTTTCGGTTGCATTAGCATTTCTTGCTACTGCTATCTTTACTTCACTGTCTTCATCTTCTGCAAGTTTCAGAAGAATTTCTTCGGTTGCATGAGCATTTTTTGCTACTGCTTCCCTTACTTGAGAACTTTCATCTTTGGAAAGTACATTCAATAGCCCAATATTAGTTGAGTCTTGTGCTAACCTCATCCGTATACTGTAAGAAAGTTCTATTACAAAACTGTACTCATCCTCTGCAAGTTTCAGAAGGACTTTTTCAGTGGCATTGATATTTTCTGCTACTGCTTCCTTTACTTCCCATTCATCCTCTGCAAGTTTCAGAAGAATTTTTTCGGTTGCATTAGCGTTTCTTGCTACTGCTTCCCTTACTTGCCAGTCTTCATCCTCCGCAAGTTTCAAAAGAACTTTTTCGGTGGCATTGATATTTTCTGCTACTGCTTTCTTTACTTGCCTTTCTTCATCCTCTGCAAGTTTCAGAAGAACTTTTTCGGTTGCATTAGCATTTTCTGCTACTGCTTTCTTTACTATCCAGTTTTCATCCTCTGCAAGTTTCAGAAGAATTTTTTCAGTTGCATTAGCGTTTCTTGCTACTGCTTCCTTTACTTCTCTGTCTTCATCTTCTGCAAGTTTTAGAAGAATTCTTTCGGTTGCATTAGCATTTTCTGCTACTGCTTTCTTTACTATCCAGTCTTCATCTTCTGCAAGTTTTAGAAGAATTCTTTCGGTTGCATTAGCATTTCTTGCTACTGCTTCCTTTACTTCTCTGTCTTCATCTTCTGCAAGTTCCAAAAGAATTTTTTCGGTTGCATTAGCATTTTCTACTACTGCTTTCCTTACATAACGGTCTTCATCCTCTGCAAGTTTCAGAAGAATTTTTTCGGTTACATTAGCATTTCTTGCTACTGCTTTCCTTACTTGAGAACTTTCATCTTTGGAAAATACATTCAACAACTCAATATTAGTTGAGACTTGTGCTAACCTCTTCCGTATACTGAAAGAAAGTTCTGCTACATCAATTGAAATCTTCATTTCTTTTCACTCCTTTTCATTTTTTTAGAATTTTACTACAAATGGTATATTAACCTTTTACGACAAGATTATATCACATTTTATGTAAATATGCAAGATTTTAAGTTGATATAGCCTCTTAATATGCTAGATTTGGTATACTTAAAAAATTATATCTCTAATATACTTAATTTTATATATAATATAATTGTTTTTCATACTAAAATTTTACACTAACTAGAAATTTATCTTGTTTTATCTATATTTACAAATTTAGTATAATTTCCTAACCACAATAATTCCACAGTGCCTGTTGAACCAGCTCTATGTTTTGCAATAATTATCTCTGCCATATTTTTCTTTTCACTTTCTTCGTTATAATAATCGTCTCTATATAAAAACATTACAATATCTGCATCTTGTTCTATTGCTCCGGATTCACGTAAATCCGATAACATTGGTCTATGATCTGGTCTTTGTTCTGGAGCCCTAGATAATTGTGACAAAGCAATAACTGGAACATCAATTTCTTTTGCTAATATTTTTAATGATCTACTAATTTCTGAAATTTCCTGTTCTCTACTTCCATTCCTTTTATTACTTGTTTGTATTAGCTGTAAATAATCTATTACTACAAGTCCTATATTTTTTTCAAGCTTTAATTTTCTGCATTTAGCTCTAATTTCCATAATAGAGATACCTGGCGTATCATCTATATATATTTCAGATTCTGAAAGTGGTCCTAGTGCTCCTGCAAGTTTACCCCAATCTTGTTCATCTAATTTTCCTGTTCTAATTTTATTGCTATCTACCATTGCTTCACTACATAAAATTCTATTTACCATTTGCTCTTTTGACATTTCTAAACTAAATATAGCAACAGGAACTTTTGCTTTAATTGCTGCATTTGCAGCTATGTTAAGTGCAAATGCTGATTTACCCATTGCAGGTCTTGCAGCAATTAATATTAAATCTGACCCATGTAAACCTGCTGTTTTATAGTCTAAATCTGCAAATCCTGTTGGAACTCCAGTTATATGCTTTTTTTGATTATATAGTTTTTCTAATTCTGCAAATGTATCTACTAAAACATCTTTTATAGGTGTATATCCTTTTTGATTTTTTGATTGCATTATATCAAAAATTTTTCTTTCAGCACTATCCATTATATTTTCTACTTCTTCTGTTGGATCATATCCTAATGTAATAATTTCATTTGCTGTTTTTATTAAATTTCTTAATATTGACTTTTCTTCTACAATTTTAATATATCTTTCAACATTTGCTGTAGTTGGAACTTTTTCTGGAAGTTCTGCTAGATACTCTAACCCACCTACTGCTTCAAACTTTCCCATTGATGTTAGTTCAGCTTTCAAAGTAATAATATCTATGGGTTCTGCTCTATTGTATAAATTTAAAATTGCTCTATAAATTAATTTGTTATCTTCTCTATAAAAATCTTCTTCCTTTAAAACTTCTATTGCAGCAATTGTTGCATCTTTATCTGTTAGCATACTTCCTAATACAGCTTGTTCTGCTTCTGTGTCATTTGGTGGTATCTTTCCTATATCCATTTTTACACCCCTGCTTTGATAAATTTAATTTTAATTTATAATTTATCCAACAATATTAATATTTAACTGTCCTATAATACCTTCATACAACTTGATATCAATATTAAATGCTCCTAATTCTTTTATTGGATCTCTTAAATTAATTTTCTTTTTATCTATTTCTATTTTATATTGATTATTTAATTCCATTGATATTTCTTTCGATGTAATAGATCCAAATATTTTTCCATTATCTCCACTTTTTACTTTTATTGTTAAAGTTATTTTAGATAATTCATCTTTTAGTTTATTTGCTTGCTCTATTTCTTTTTGTTTTTTAAAATTTGCAGAATCTTTTCTTCCTTGAAGTAAACTCATATTTTTACTATTTGCTTCTACTGCAAGTTTTTTCGGAAATAAAAAATTTCTTGCATAACCATCATTTGCATTTATTACTTCATCTTTTTTTCCGACTCCTTTAATGTCTTGAGTTAATATTACTTTCATTTTAACCCTCCTTAAAAGCTAAATTTTAAATTATAAATTTTCATATTTTTTATATAATTTTTCTAGTAAATTTATAAATTTATTTTTTATTTCATAAAAAATATCTCTTGATATTTTTTCATCATACATATGAGAAATTGCATTTCTTGATAACATCATATTAATCCATTCTTCGCCGTCTTCTATAATTCCCTGCTTAAATGCTTGTTGAATAGTTTCTCTTGGACTTCCTGTTTTTTCTATTAATCCCATATATTCTAGATAATCTTTTAAACTTTTCCATGCAAGTTCAAAAGTAAATTCAAATCTATGTAATGCACCATCTATTACTATTTCACTTTCTTTTTCTTTAAGTGCTTCTTTTAATTTTATATATGCATTCATATATTCATTTTTTCTTTGAGTAAATCTTTGCATTACATCTTCACTCCTTCTTTTCTTATTGAAATTAATAGGTCTTTATTTGTTTCTTTTTTTATAAATATTAAATCTAAAGTATATGGTATATCTAATAAATCAAAATCGTTTTGTATATTATAAATATCTTCTTCTTTTACATTTTTTACTGCTATATCTATATCTGAATTAATTTTATAATCTCCTCTTGCTCTTGACCCAAAAAGTATAAATTCATAATTATATTTTCTTATAATATTAATTATTTTTTCATATATTTCTTTAGATAAACCATACATGTTTTTTACCTTATCCTATTTCACTAAAATATTCATTAATTTTTTGGATTAATTCTTGTTTTGCTTCTTTTAATGACTTTCCTTCTATTTGTGCTCCTGCTACTGTAATATGTCCTCCTCCTCCTAATTTTTCTAGAATAAGTTGAACATTAATATCTCCTATAGAACGACCACTTACACAAATTTTATCTCCTTGCTTTCCTAATACGAAAGATGCTGTTATATCACTAATTGTTAAAAGTTCATCTGCTGCTTTTGCACACATTAAATTTGCATTTTTATCATCTTTTTCATATATTGAAATACCTATTGTTTCATTAACAATTTCTGCATTTCTTACAATTTCTGCAATTATATTATAATTTTCTAAATTACTTTGAAACCATTTTTTTACTTTTAATATGTCTACTCCTGTTTTTCTTAGAAAAGCTGCTGCCTCAAACGTTCTTACACCTGTTTTAAAGGTAAAGTTTTTTGTATCCATCATAATTCCTGCATACAATCCTTCTGCTTCCAATGTTGTTAATTTTACATCTGTATCTGTATATTGCAATATTTCTGTAACAAGTTCTGCTGCTGAAGATGCATATACTTCATGAAATGTTAATATTGTGTTTTCTATAAAATCTGGACTTTTTCTATGGTGATCTATAACCATAATTTTATTTGTTTTTTCCAATAATTCTGGTACTTCTACATAATTTTTCTTATGCGTATCTACTATAATTAATAGAGTTTCATCTGATATTTTATTTAAAGCTTCTGTTTTGTTTATTAATACTTCTTCATATTCCTTACTTTCTTTTATTGCTTCTACAAAATTATCTACGGATAACCCTGTTGTATTATTTACAATATATGCTTCTTTTTCTAAACTTTTTGCTAAACGATAAATTCCTAAGCTTGAACCTAGGCTATCAATATCTGCATTTGTATGTCCCATTATAATAACATTGTTAGCTTCTGCTATAATTTGTTCTAATGCTCTTGCAACAGTTCTTGCTTTTACTTTTGTTCTTTTTTCTACTTCAAGTGTTCTTCCTCCAAAAAAACTATATTTTTCGTTTTCTCTAATAGCTGCTTGGTCTCCTCCTCTTCCAAGTACAACATCCATGGCTACTTGAGCAGATTTATATTTATCGTAATCAGTTTCTCCATCGTTTGAAATTGCTATACTTAAAGTTAAAGTTACTGTTTCGTCTGTATCTATTTCTTTAATTTTATCTAATATTTCAAATTTATTTTCTTTTATTTTTTCTAATTCTTTTTGTTCAAAGAAGTAGAAATAAGTTCTTCTATCTGTTTTTATAACAACTCCACCAATACTAGATGTCCATTCATATATATTTTTTTCTATTTCTGCTAATATTAAAGGTTCTTTTTCATCTGGTAACATTTGTACCATTTCATCATAATTATCTATCGTAATAATTCCTATACAATTTTTTTGTTCTTCAAATTCTTTTTGTAAATTTAAGTATTGCGTATTATCTATAAAATATAATGTCATCATATATTCATTTTGTTTTTTTCTTTTAGATTTTACATATTCCCCTAATACTTTATACGTTTTTTTACCTATTAGTAATTCTTTTTCTATTGATTTATTTTTTACTTCATTTTTATTTAATGTTTTTTCTAAAATATCTAATTTAATTTCTTTTGCTAAATTTTTTGTTATATTATTAATATCTTCATTTGCAAATTCAGAAACAAATTTCGAACTTTTCCATATAATATTTCCTGTTGTTTCCATTATAATTAGAGGAAAAGGAGAATTAACTAATGAACTTTTTACAGTTGAATCTACATTTACTGTAATATCCTGTATGTGTCTTGTTAATTCATCTCTTTTTTTGTTATTTGTCCATAATGAGTATATAAGAATTAATGAATATATTACAATAGATGGCACTATATAATTAGTATCATTAAAACACAATACAATTAGTAATACTGCAATTATTATTAAATATATTTTTGTTCTTGAAATTAAATTTTCAAATTTTTTATCGCTTTTTAACACAAAATCCTCCATTCGAGTAATATTACTCAAATTATAAATTTATAAACATATATATTGTACCCTATTTATGGCTGTTTTGTCAATGTCTCCCAGTATTTATATTTTTGTTTTTTTGTAGTTTCATAAAGATATAGCATAAAGTGATAAATTTTAAGCATATCTTTTCTAATATTTTTACTTAATTAATTTATCATTTCTATTTTAAAAACCTTTCGAAATTTCGAAAGGTTTTTTTCTTATCCTACCATATTTGTTTCTATTGTTTTTGCTGCATCTTCAATTGTGTTTTCTATTTCTGTATTAATTTTCGTATTTTTATATATACTCATTCCTGTTCCAGCTGGTATTAATTTTCCTATAATTACATTTTCTTTTAGTCCAATTAATGGATCTATTTTTCCCTTAATTGCTGCATCTGTTAATACTCTTGTTGTTTCTTGGAATGATGCTGCAGATAAGAAGCTTTCTGTTGCTAATGCTGCTTTTGTAATTCCTAATAATGCTCGTTTTCCTTCTGCTGGTGCTTTTCCTTCTTTTTTAGCTTGTTCATTCTTTTCTTCAAATTCATATATATCTACTAAAGATCCAGGGAACATATCTGTTTCACCACTATTAATAATTTTTACTTTCTTTAACATTTGTCTGCCTATTACTTCAATATGTTTATCATTTATATCAACACCTTGGTTTCTATAAACTTTTTGAACTTCTTGAATTAAATAGTTATATACACCATCTACACCGTTAATTACTAATATTTCATTTGGGTTAACAGATCCTTCTGTTATTTGTTCTCCTTCTTTTATTTCTTCTCCATCTTTTACATGTAGTTTTGATCCGAATGGTATTGTATATGTTTTTGAATTATCTTTTGATGTAACAATTACTTCTTTCTTTTTCTTATCTTCTTTTATAGTTATTTTTCCTGGTATTTCTGAGATAATAGCTAATCCTTTTGGTTTTCTAGCTTCAAATAATTCTTCAACTCTTGGAAGACCTTGTGTAATATCTCCACCTGCTACACCACCTTCATGGAACGTTCTCATTGTAAGCTGTGTACCAGGTTCTCCAATTGATTGAGCAGCTATAATTCCAACAGGTTCACCAATATTTACTTCTTCACGTGTTGCTAGTCCCATACCATAACATTTACTACATACACCATGCTTTGTTCTACAACATAAAGATGAACGAACTTTTACTTCTGTTATTCCTGCTTCTACAATTTTTTCAGCTATATCTTCTGTTATCATTGTATTATTATCTACAATTAATTCTTTTGTTGTAGGATTATATATATCTTCTAATACATATCTTCCTAATAATCTTTCTTGTAAAGGTTCTAGTGTTTGGTTTCCATCTTTAATATCTTTTACGATTATTCCTTCGTGAGTTCCACAGTCACGTTCTCTAACAATAATATCTTGACTAACATCAACTAATCTCCTTGTTAGGTAACCAGAATCTGCTGTTCTTAAGGCTGTATCTGCTAATCCTTTTCTTCCTCCATGAGAAGAAATGAAATATTCTAGTGGGTCTAGTCCTTCTCTAAAGCTTGATTTAATTGGTATTTCAACTGCTTTACCCTGAGTATTTGCCATTAGGCCTCTCATACCAGCAATTTGTCTTAATTGATTTATATTACCTCTTGCTCCTGATTGTGCCATCATATAGATTGGATTCATATCATCAAAATTATCTTCCATTGCTTTTGTAACATCTTTTGTTGCTTGTTCCCATACTGCAATTGTTGCATTATATCTTTCTTTTTCTGTAATTAAACCTCTTTTATATTGTTTTGCTATATCTTCTACCTTTTTATCTGCATCTGATAATATTTTTTCTTTTGTTGCTGGTACTGTAACATCAGATGTACTAACTGTTATAGCACCTTTTGTTGAGTATTTAAATCCTGTTTCTTTAATATAATCTAATACTTCTGCTGCTTCACTTAATCCATGTTTATCTATACATTTGGCAACTATTTTTCCTAAGTTCTTTTTAACTACTGGAAAATCTATTTCTAAGTTAAATGCATTATCTGGATTTGATCTATCTACAAATCCTAAATCTTGTGGTATCCCTTCATTGTATATAATTCTTCCAACTGTTGTTTGTATTTTTTTATACTTTTCTTCTCCATCTATTTTCTTATACATTCTAACATATATTTTTGCATGTAAACCTAAATCACCATTTTGATATGCAAGTAAAGCTTCATCTACATCCTTAAAATAAGTTCCTTCTCCAGGTTCTCCATCTTCTTCCATTGTTAAATAATAACTTCCTAATATCATATCTTGTGTTGGAACTGTAACTGGTTTACCATCTTGAGGTTTTAATAAGTTATTAACTGATAACATTAAAAATCTTGCCTCAGCTTGTGCTTCTGGTGATAATGGAACATGTATTGCCATTTGATCTCCATCAAAGTCTGCATTGAATGCTGTACAAACTAATGGATGTAATTTAATGGCTCTACCTTCAACTAATACTGGTTCAAATGCTTGTATACCTAGTCTATGTAATGTAGGTGCACGGTTTAACATTACTGGATGATCTTTTATAACTTCTTCTAAAATATCCCATACTTCTGGTCTTAGTCTTTCAACCATTCTCTTTGCATTCTTTATATTATGTGCTATACCTCTTCCTACTAATTCTTTCATAACAAAAGGCTTAAATAATTCTACTGCCATTTCCTTTGGAAGTCCACATTGGTAAATTTTTAATTCTGGACCTACAACAATAACAGAACGACCTGAGTAGTCTACTCTTTTTCCTAATAGATTTTGTCTAAATCTACCTTGTTTTCCTTTTAACATGTCTGATAGAGATTTTAATGGTCTGTTTCCTGCTCCTGTAACTGGTCTTCCTCTTCTTCCATTATCAATTAGGGCATCTACAGATTCTTGTAACATTCTTTTTTCATTTCTAACAATAATTTCTGGTGCTCCTAATTCTAATAGTCTTTTTAATCTATTATTTCTATTAATAACTCTTCTATATAAATCATTTAAATCTGATGTTGCAAATCTACCACCATCTAATTGAACCATTGGTCTTAGTTCTGGTGGAATAACTGGTACAACATTCATTATCATCCATTCTGGTCTATTTTTAGATATTCTAAATGATTCTATGGTGTCTAATCTTTTTGATATTTTCAATTTCTTTTGTTCTGTAGCTTTTTCTAGTTCTTTTTTTAATTTTGCAGATAATTTATCTAAATCTACTTCTTTAAGTAGTTTTTGAATTGCTTCTGCTCCCATTTCTGCTTTAAATGAATCTTTTCCATATTTTTGAGTTGCTTCTATATATTCTTTTTCTGTTAGAATTTGGCATTTCATTAATCCTGATGTTCCTTTATCTGTAACAATATAAGATGCAAAATATATTACTTTTTCTAAATTTCTTGGTGAAATGTCTAATATTAATGCAATTCTACTTGGTATTCCTTTGAAATACCAAATATGTGCAACAGGAGCAGCAAGTTCTATATGTCCCATTCTTTCTCTTCTTACTTTTGATTTTGTTACTTCAACTCCACATCTGTCGCATATAATGCCTTTATATCTTACTCTTTTATATTTTCCACAATGACATTCCCAATCTTTAGTTGGCCCAAATATTCTTTCACAAAATAAACCATCTTTTTCTGGCTTTAATGTTCTATAATTAATTGTTTCTGGTTTTTTTACTTCACCTTTAGACCACATTCTAACTGTTTCATCTGATGCTAAACCAATTTTTATTTTATCAAAAATTTCTAATTCGTCCAATTTATTTCCTCCCCATTATTATAATTAATAGTGAATGGTGAATAGCTAATGTGTTTGTAGAAAATGATTATAAATAATTTTCTCTATTCACTATATTTTTGATAATTATAAATAGTATTCTTTATATTATAATTCATTATAAAACACATTTTTACAAGTAAAATATACACCGCTGTACAATTTTTTATGCTGTTTTAATTGTATTATGTATTTAGTATTTAATTATATAATTAATTATTCATTACAAATTTTTGAGGAGCATTCCTCAAAAATTTGTTTTATTTATCTTCTTCTGATAAATCTTCTTCGTCTTCAATATTATCTGCTGCTAAGTCAGAGTCATATAGGTTTTCATCATCATCCAATAAATCGTCTGTATCAAATAAATCATCTGATTCTTCAGTTTCTTCAAAATCTTCTTCAATATATGCATTTTCTAATTCATCATTTTCCAAAACTGTTTCTTCTTGTAATGGTGATTTTTCTCTATCTAAATTAAAGTCTATTCCTTCATCTATATTTTCTTTTAACTCCAACTCTTTATTATCTTCAGAATATAATTTAATATCTAGTCCCAAGCTTTGTAGCTCTTTTATTAAAACTTTAAAGCTTTCTGGAACTCCTGGTTCTGGAATATTTTCTCCTTTAACAATTGCTTCATAAGTTTTAACTCTTCCTACTACATCATCAGATTTTACAGTTAATATTTCTTGTAATGTGTGAGCAGCACCATATGCTTCTAATGCCCAAACTTCCATTTCTCCAAAACGCTGACCTCCAAATTGTGCTTTTCCTCCAAGAGGTTGTTGTGTTACTAATGAATATGGACCTGTTGATCTAGCATGAATTTTATCATCTACTAAATGGTGAAGTTTTAACATGTACATAATACCTACTGTAACTGGCTTGTCAAACTTTTCTCCTGTTCTACCATCATATAATTCTGTTTTTCCATCTGGTGTACGACCAACTTTTTCTAATAATTCTGTTATTTCTTTTTCTGTTGCTCCATCAAATACTGGAGTAGCAACTTTCCACCCTAATTCACGAACAGCAGCTCCTAAATGTACTTCCAAAACTTGACCTAAGTTCATACGAGATGGAACACCTAATGGGTTTAATACAACATCTACTGGTGTACCATCTGGTAAAAATGGCATATCTTCTTCTGGTAAAATTCTAGAAACAACACCTTTATTTCCATGACGACCAGACATTTTATCACCAACAGAAATTTTTCTTTTTTGTGCAATGTAACATCTAATTACTTGATTAACACCAGGTCCTAATTCATCTGTATTATCTCTTGTAAATACCTTTATGTCTACAATTGTTCCCGCTTCTCCATGTGGAACTCTTAAAGAAGTATCTCTTACTTCTCTAGCTTTTTCTCCAAAAATAGCTCTTAATAGTCTTTCTTCGGCTGTTAATTCTGTTTCACCTTTTGGTGTTACTTTACCAACTAAGATATCTCCTGGTCTTACTTCTGCACCTATTCTAATAACTCCATTTTCGTCTAAGTCTCTTAAACTATCTTCACCAATGTTTGGAATATCTCTTGTAATTTCTTCAGGACCTAATTTTGTATCTCTACATTCACAATCATATTCTTCTATATGAATTGAAGTATAAACATCATCTTTTACAAGTCTTTCGCTAATTAAAACAGCATCCTCATAATTATAACCTTCCCAAGTTGCAAAAGCTATTAATACATTTCTACCTAAAGCCATTTCTCCTTTATCCGTTGAAGGTCCATCGGCAATAACATCTCCTGCTTTTACTTTTTCTCCTTTAACAACAATTGGTCTTTGGTTAATGCATGTACCGCCATTTGTTCTCTTAAATTTACGTAATTTGTATGTCTTTAGGTCACCTTTCTTTGTTTTTAATGTAATTTCATCACCTGTTACTTTTTCTATTGTTCCATCTTCTTCTGCTAATACCATAATTCCTGAATCTTTAGCAGCTCTATATTCCATACCAGTTCCTACCATAGGAGATTCTGTTTTTAATAATGGTACTGCTTGACGTTGCATGTTTGCTCCCATTAATGCACGGTGAGCATCATCATGCTCTAGGAAAGGTATCATTGCAGCTCCAACTGAAACTAATTGTTGTGGTGATACATCAACATAATCAACTTCTTCTGGTGAAACTTCTGCTATTTCATCTGCAATTCTTACTTTTATTTTTTTATTTATGAACTTTCCGTTTTTATCTACTGGTTCTGATGCCTTGGCAATAACATATTTTTCTTCTACATCTGCTGACATATATTCTACAATATCAGTTAATTTATGTGTTTTTGGATCTACTTTTCTATATGGAGTTTCTATAAATCCATATTCATTAATAATTGCAAATGAAGATATTGCAGATATTAAACCTATATTTGGTCCTTCTGGAGATTCAATTGGGCATAATCTACCATAATGAGTAAAATGAACGTCTCTTACTTCAAATCCAGCTCTTTCTCTTGAAAGTCCCCCAGGTCCTAAAGCAGAAATTCTTCTTTTATGTGTTAATTCTGATAATGGGTTTGTTTGATCCATGAATTGTGATAATTGAGAACTACCAAAGAATTCCCTAATTGAAGATGTAATTGGTTTTGTGTTTATTAATGTTTGTGGTGTAACTACATCTAAATCTTGAATTGTCATTCTTTCACGAACAATTCTTTCAAGTCTTGTTAGACCAATTCTAAATTGATTTTGTAGTAGTTCTCCAACACATCTAACACGTCTATTTCCTAAATGGTCAATATCATCTACTTTTCCTAATCCATGATCTAAATTAAATAAGTAATTAATTGATGCAATAATATCTTCGTTTGTAATATGTTTTGGAATTAATTCTTCCATTCTTTCTTTAATTACTTGCAATAATTTTTTACTATCAGTATTTTTTATAATATCTTTTAATACTTCGTAATTTACTTTTTCTTTAATTTTTAAATCTTTGAAATCAATATCTAGAACACTATGAATATCTACTGTTCCGTTTCCAATAATTCTTACCTTTTTATCATTTACTTTTACATCTACAATATTAATTCCTGAATTTTGAATATCTTTTGCAACTTCCTCAGTAATAATATTATCTTTTTCTACAAAAACTTCTCCAGTTTCAGGATTTATAATATCGCTAAAAGCTACTTGATTTGTAATTCTTGTTGCTAATGACAATTTTTGATTAAATTTAAATCTACCAACTTTAGCTAAATCATATCTTCTAGGATTAAATAATAAGCCGTTAAATAAACTTCTAGCTGCTTCTGCAGTTGGTAATTCTCCTGGTCTTAGCTTTTTATAAATTTCAATAAGTGCTTCATCTTGTGATTTAACTGTATCTTTTTGTATTGTAGCCATTAATTTTGGTTCTTCTCCAAATAATTCTACCATTTGTTCATCTGTTAAAATACCAATTGCTCTTAATAGCATTGTAACAGGTATTTTTCTTGTTCTATCTACTCTAGCATAAAATACATCATTTGCATCTGTTTCATATTCTAACCATGCTCCACGAATTGGCATAACTGTTGATGTAAATAATTTTTTTCCTGTTTTATCATATGTAAAAGCATAGTAACATCCTGGTGAACGAACTAATTGGCTAACAACAACTCTTTCTGCACCATTGATAATAAATGTACCAGTATCTGTCATTAAAGGAAAATCACCTAAATAAATTTCTTGTTCCTTAATTTCTCCTGTTTCTTTGTTAATTAACCTTACTTTTACATGTAATCTTGTTGCATATGTTGCATCTCTTTCTATTGCTTCTTCAATTGAATATTTAGTTGTATCTTCCATGTAGTAATCAAAAAATTCAAGTATTAAGTTTCCAGAGTAATCCATAATAGGTGAAATATCTCTTAATACTTCGCCTAAACCTTCTTTTACAAACCACTCATAAGAGTCTTTTTGTACTTTAATAAGGTTTGGCATTTCAATACTGTTTTCTGACTTTGCAAATGTTTTACGAACACATTTCTCGTGTTTGATATCTTTTACCAAACTAATCACCCCTGTTTTTTAAATTAGCAGGTTTGAACTTGTTTTATAAAAGCCCCTCTTGGTTATAAGGTATTTATATTGTCTATATAGGCCCTGCCTTTTATTCCCGTAAGACTTTATACACTTTCTTATAACTAATTCTTCTTTTAAAAAACATTTTAAAAGGCAATAAAAAGATAGGTTGATAAACTCTCTTTTTTATCAACTTATCTTTTATCTATTAAAAAAAACTTTGCGCTATTAGTTTTTTAATTTTAATCACCCTTCTCTTTTACAATAGGATAATTATATATGTTTTAGTCAAAAATGTCAATAGTTTGACTAAATATTTTTCATGAAACTCTATTTTCCCTATACTTTTTTCTATTTTGGGATTATTAATATATTATTTGTTTATAAATGTTTTTAGTTTTTGTTATATGTAGAGTGTATTTTTTAAATCAATTTGCTTCATAATAATAATGGTGATTAACTAATGGTATATAGTAAGAAAACAATTTTAATTACTGGAAGCGGTTCACGGTCTTGGCAAAGATGCTGCAATTAATTTAGCTCGTAGAGGTCATAAAGTGATTGCTACTGTATTTTATAAAAATCAGATAGATGATTTAAATAAAATTGCTGCAGAAGAGAAATTAGATTTAACTATATTTCAGCTAGATATTAGAAAAATAGAAGACAGAGAATTAATTTTAAAGTATTCTTTTGATACATTAATCTGTAATGCTGCTATTGGTGATTCTGGATCAGTAGCTGATATTTATATTGATAGAATTAGAAATGTGTTTGAAACAAATGTATTTTCTAATTTAGAATTAATTCAATTAGCATTATCTAAAATGATACCAAAAAATATAGGTAGAATTATTATTTTATCATCTATGGTAGGAAGAATACCATTTGCTTTTTTATCTCCTTACTGTGCTTCAAAATTTTCACTAGAATGTTTTGGTATTTGTTTATATAAAGAATTAAAAAAATTACCAAATAATAATGTAAAAATCTGCTTAATTGAACCTGGAGCTTATGCAACTGGTTTTAATAAAGAAAATAATGAAAAAAAATATACTTGGATGTATAAAAATTCTTATTTTAAAAATATAATATCTTCCATTAGAAAAAAGGAAGATATAAAATGGAACTTTTTAGAGCAAAAACCATATAATAGTATTATAAAAAAATATATACATGCAGTAGAAGATAATTACCCTAAATTTAGATATTATGCTCCTTGGTGGCAAGCAATTGGAATACAATTCTTAAGAATTATTGGACAATAAAACAATTTTTGTATATTATTTTCAAAGTAGAATATACTAGAACAAAAGCTATATGATTAATACATGTTATATTTTAGAATTCTTACATGTTGTGTATTGATTCATATACTAAATTTGCAGTATTATATAAAATAACAAAAAAGTGTGTCAATGATTTTTGAAAATGTCCCAAAATTTTTTAAACATTAGCCCTAAAAATTTAGTTTTTTAGGGCTAAATT
>CANQZV010000005.1 GCA_947628425.1 uncultured Clostridia bacterium
TCTGCTTTTGCATATTTATCTACTGCATTTTCTGCTCTTTTTATTATTCCACTATTCATTACTAAATTAATACTTACTACTGCAAGTATTAATAAAATTATTATTGTTATTACTAATGCAATAAGCGTTATTCCTTTTTCTTTATTCATTCTTTGGTTCATTTAAATTTTTCCTCCTTTGTTATATATTTTTACTTATTAATTATTCTCTATTTACTATTCATTATTCATATTTATATCATTATTTTACACTGGTGTCAATATTTTTTTATTTTAATACTTCATTTAATACATTAGCTAAATATTTCATACTAGCTGTTGCTTCTTCTAATGTGTTTCCTGTTGCTCCTACTTCTATAATAGAAGCTGCGTTTCTTATTTTTTGATTAAATGTAGAGCTTCTTAAATTAATAGATCTAAATAAACCTGGATACATTTCGTTAGCCTTTTGTTGTATCATTACAGCAAATTTCAAGTTATTTTTCCAATTTGGATGCTTTCCTCCTCCGTCATTTGTACCTATTACAAACATTAGCTGTGCTACTTTTTCTCCATTAATTTCTACAGTTGGTCCATATGTTCCTTTATTTCCTACCGCATCACGATGAATATCAAAAATAATTTCTGTACTTTCTTGTTTTTTTAATATATTTTCAATTGTTTTTAATGATCTAGTATAAGAACCTGTATAAGCTGGGTAATCATGTTTTGTATTATTATGTGTAACTTTAAATTTAAATTTTTCTAGTTCTTGTGTTAGCACATCTCCTACTTTTACAACAGAATATTTTAAGTCTGTGGTTCTATAATTTCCACTTGCTTTATATGAATTTTCCTTTGTTGCTGTATAACTTTCACATGTATGTGTATGGTAAATAATAATATCAGTTGTATTCTTTGTTTTATAATCTGGTTTTATAATATCTTCTGTTAATTTTATGTTTGTTAAATTTTTTATTGTAACAGATTTATATTTATTTGTATATGTGTCTTTTATTTCAACTTTTTCAGATGTTTCTTCTTTTTCATTATTAACCGTATTTTCATTTTCCTCATTATTTTCTTCTGTTTCTTCAATTATTTCTTCTGTTTCAATATTAGGTAATTCTAAGTTTAATATTCTAATTAATCCGCTTCTAGATGTAGTTTTTGCAATTCTACTAGGATTAGTAGGAGTGTTTTCGGAAGTAGTGTTATCTATTCCTAAATTTATAGTTTTTAAAACTGGAAGAGATATATCAATACATGATAAGAAAGTGAAGTTTTTATTTTCCTTATTTTCTTTATTAGTTTTATTTATATAAAAAAAATATCTAGTAATTAACATTACAATGACAATAAGTCCTATTGTTGTTACTAGATATTTTATTAAATCTTTTATTTTTATAGTAGTTATCATTTTTTCTCCTTAGTCTTTAAATATATATACATATTATATATATTATATAAAAGAGAAAAATATAACTTTTTATTCAAATTCTATTATGCTATCAAATATTGAGTCAGCATTTAATTCTACTGTTTTTTCTTCTCCTGTTTTCATATTTTTTATTTTAGCAGTATTATTTTTTATTTCTTCTTCTCCAATTACAAGCAGATTTTCGGCTCCTATTTTATTAGCATATTTTAGCTGAGCATTAAAGCTTCTTGAGCATATGTCTGTTTCTACTACAATATATTTTCTTAATGTTTCTGCAATTTCTAATGCCTTTTTCATTTGATTTTGTTCCATTGTTGCAATATATAATTCTGTTTTAAAGTCTTCTGGTTGTTTTTCTTCTATTAATGACAATAATCTTTCTTCTCCAGCTGCAAAACCTACTGCAGGTGTATCTGCTCCATCTAATTCTTTAATTAATCCATCATATCTTCCACCTGCTAGTACAGTATAACCATCTTTCTGAGATATAAATTCAAATACTGTTTTAGTATAATAGTCTAACCCTCTAACAATTCCCGAATCCACATCATAATTAATATTTAATTGTTTTAACATATTCTTTACATTTTCAAAATGTTCTTTACATTCTTCGCATAAATAATCAAGAATAACTGGTGCACCTTTATTTAATTTTTTACATTTTTCTTCTTTACAGTCTAATATTCTCATTGGATTTTTATCTAATCTAGATTTACATGTACTACAATACATATTAATATTTTCATTTACAAATTCTTTTAATACTTCTTGATATTTTTTTCTACATGTTGGACACCCAATTGAATTAATTTTTAATTTTACATCTTCTATTGAAATTTTTTTAAGAAATGTATTAGCAATATTAATAGCTTCTATATCTGCTAAATATGATGATGTTCCAATAATTTCACATCCAATTTGATTAAATTCTCTATATCTTCCTTTTTGCACATTTTCATATCTAAACATAGGCATTTTATACCACACTTTATAAGGTGATGGTTTTGAAAATAATCCATTTTCTATATATGCTCTTACAATACCTGCTGTTCCTTCTGGTCTTAATGTAATACTTCTTCCTGCTTTATCATTAAAAGTATACATTTCTTTTTGAACAACATCTGTTGTATCTCCTACTCCTCTTTCAAATAACTCTGTATATTCAAAAGTTGGTATTCTTATTTCTTTTAAACCAAAATTTTCAAAAGTTTCTTGTGCAGCTTCTTCTATTAATTGCCATCTGTAAGATTCATCTGCAAGAATGTCTTTTGTTCCTTTAGCTTTTTGTATCATATTTTTCACTCCTTTACAATATATCAGTTTTTAGTTATATGTTAAAGTTATGTTTTTTAACTTTTGTTATTTTATTTATATCTTAATAATCTTTTCTTGGTTTTAATTCAAAATAAATTGGTTTTTCTTCTTTTATCATTGTAGATTTTCCATGTCCTGGATATACAATTGTATTTTCTGGTAACACTATCAATTTATTAGTAATACTTTCAATAATACTTTCAAAATTTGATGTTGGTAAATCTGTTCGTCCCCATGCTCCTCGAAATAGTGTATCGCCAGAAAATAGTAAATTATACTCTGATAAATATAAACTTGTAGATCCATTTGTGTGCCCTGGTGTATGAATTACTTTGAACTCCATATTTCCAATATGAATTAAATCATTATCATCTACTCTTGAGTCTGCTTGTAATATTATTTCTGGAAGTCCAATATAAGTTGCTAAATTTATACTATCTTTATTTAAATTTTCTGCTTCTATTCTATGAATTAATATTGTTCCACCAAAAGTTTCTTGTATATCATTTACAGCTCCTATATGGTCAGCATGGCAATGAGTTAAATAAATATATTTTAATTTTGCGTCTAATATTTTTAACATTTCAGCAATTTTTTCTGCTTCTCCACCTGGATCAATTACCATTGTTTCTTTTGTTTCTTCATCTTGAACAATATAACAATTGGTTGGTTCTACAAAACCAGTATTAACTTTTAATCTCTTTAATATCATTTGTAATCTCCCTCGTATAATTACTTTCTTATAATTTTTAGTATCAGTTATTATTTTTTACGTTTAACTTCATAAACACTATCAACTTTTCTCAATGCTTTTAAAATTTTATTTAGTTCATCTATATTTTCTACTTCAATTTTAATATCTGTTATTGCAATCTTTTCTTTTGTTGCTCTTGCATTAACACCCATGATTTTTGTTTTTAAGTTTGATAATTCTTTTATTATATCTGCCAACAATCCATTTCTATCATTTGCAAATATTTCTATATCTACAGTATATGATGTTTCTTTGTTTTCATTATACCATTCTACATCTATCATTCTATTATCTTCTTGTAATAATTCTTTTACATTGACACAATCTGTTCTGTGTACAGATACTCCTCTACCTTTTGTTATATAACCAATAATTTCATCTCCTGGTACAGGATTACAACACTTTGAAAGTTTAACAAGACAATTATCTATACCTTTTACAATAATACCATTATTAGAAACATTTCTATTAATTTTTTTTGTTTTACTTAGTTCTTCAATTTTTTCTTCTATATCTAAATCTTTGTGCTCTTTTCTATATTCTTCTAATATTTTAGAAATAATTTTAGAAGGAGAAATTGCTCCAAAACCAACTGATGAATACATATCATCTAATGAATTATATTTATATCTTGTTAGCATAGCATTAATATATTCTTGTTTATATAATTCAGTTTGATTCATGCCTATTCTTTTAATTTCTTTATCTATTAAATCTTTTCCTCTTATAATATTCTCTTCTCTATCTGCTTTTTTAAACCATTGCTTAATTCTATTTTTTGCTACAGTAGTTTTTACATATTTTAACCAATCTCTACTTGGTCCTTTACTATTTTCTGATGTTACAATTCCTACTATATCTCCGTTTTTTAATTTTGTAATAATAGGTACCATTTTACTATTTACTTTACAACCTACCATTTTATGCCCTATTTGTTCATGAATACTATAAGCAAAATCTATAGGAGTTGCACCTTTGGGTAATACTTTTATATCTCCTTTAGGTGTAAACACATATACCTCATCTTCAAATAGTTCTGTTTTTAAAGTATTCAAAAATTCTTCTGGGTCTTGCATATCTTTTTGCCACTCTAAAGATTCTCTAAGCCATGCTAATTTATCATCTTTAACTTCAACAACTGATTTTTGATTTTTATTAGCTTCCTTATATGCCCAATGTGCAGCAATACCATATTCTGCAACTCTATGCATATCCCAAGTTCTTATTTGTACCTCAAATGGAGTACCTTTTGGACCTATTAAAGTTGTATGTAATGATTGATACATGTTTGATTTTGGTACAGATATATAATCTTTAAATCTTCCTGGCATTGGGTTATATAATTCGTGTACAATTCCTAAAGCTGCATAACAGTCTTTTACAGAATTTACTAATATTCTAAGAGCAAATAGGTCGTAGATTTGATCTAGGGTTTTATTATCTCTTTTCATTTTTCTATATATACTATATAAATGTTTTGCTCTACCAGTAACTTCTGCATCTATATGCTGAGTTTTTAATTCTTCACGAATTTTATCCATTATTTTTTCTATAAATACTAATCTTTCTTCTCTTTTTTTATCTATTCCATCTACAATTTCTCTATAATCTTCTGGATATAAATATTTAAAAGATAAATCTTCTAATTCCCATTTTAATGAGTATAATCCTAAACGATTAGCAAGAGGAGCATATAAATCCATTGTTTCTTTTGCATTTGCAATTTGCCTATCTCTTGTTAAATATTTTAATGTTCTCATGTTGTGTAATCTATCTGCTAATTTAATTAAAATAACTCTTATGTCTTTTCCCATTGCTAAGAACATTTTTCTATAATCTTCAACTTGTTGTTCTTGTAAGGTTGTATACTGTTGCAATTTTCCTAGCTTTGTTACACCATCAACCATATCTGCAATTTCTTGTCCAAATTCATTAATAATGTCTTCATGAGTAATATCTGTATCTTCAACTACATCATGTAGCAATGCAGCACAGATTGTACTTTCATCTAATTCAATAGTTGCCAAAATGTAGGCTACTTGAAGTGGATGAATAATATATGGCTCCCCAGATTTTCTAAGTTGATTTTTATGTTTACTATCAGCAAATTCATATGCTTTTAAAATTAATTTTGAATTTAATTTTTTATTGTATTTTTTCATTTCATTAATAACATCTGTAATTTCTACATTTTTAAAATCTGACATAACTTCACCTCTATTTTTTAGTAGAATAAACAACATTTACAAAAATGTTATATTGATTTCATAATATCTTTTAAATTAAACTGAATATCTTCAATACCATTAAAAGAATTTATTTCCAATGTTCCTACTATATCAACTTTATCTCCTATTAAAAATTCCTCAGCTCTATATCCCATATTAAATCCAATTGCATTCATAATATGGTTATTCTCTGTTTTTAATGTTAACTTCATATGTTTTCCATCTGTTAAAACTCTAATTGAATCTACTTTTAAGTTTTTATAAGCTATAAAAGGACATTTATTTGCTTCACCATAAGGTTCTAATTTTTCTAATTCTTTTACATATTCTATTTTTAACTCTTTTTCTGTTATTAATTTATCTATGTTAATAATTGGAACAATTTCACTTATGTTTGAATTATCTGCATATTTTTGAAAAGCTTTTTTAAAGTCATTAAATTTTTCTTTTGATACACTTAATCCAACTGCCATTTCATGGCCACCATATTTTTCCAAAAATTTGCTATTTTCACATAATGCTTTATGCAAATCAAAACCAGGTATGCTTCTTCCTGAGCCTTTTCCATTTTCACCTTCAAAACATATAAGAATACTTGGTTTAAAATACATATCTGTTATTTTAGATGCGACAATTCCAATTACTCCGTGATGCCAATTATCTCCAGATAATACTATAGAATTTTGGTTATTTATATTTTCTTCGTTTATTTTACTTAATGCCTCTTCAAATATTGTTTTTTCTATATCTTGTCTACTTTTATTATATTCATTTAATTTTTCTGTTAAATTTATTGCTTCTTGTTTATTATTTGTTAAAAATAACTTTAATGCTTCATCGGCATGTCCCATTCTTCCACATGCGTTAATTCTTGGAGCTACTCCAAAAGATATACTCATGGAATTTATTTTTTTATAGTCAATACTATCTAATAAGGTTTTTAATCCAATGTTTTTAGTTACATCTATTAGTTTTAGTCCCAGCTTTGCAATAACTCTATTTTCATCAATAAGTGGAACAATATCTGAAATTGTGCCTATACAAACTAAGTCTAAATATTTTAAATATTCTTTTTCATCTAAGTTAAGTTTTATTCCTATTGCTTGTATTAGTTTAAAAACAACTCCTACTCCTGCAAGTTGATTAAATGGATAGTTACTGGTTTTAATTTTTGGATCTATAACAGCAACTGCATTAGGTAATTCATCTAAAGGTTCATGATGATCTGTTACAATTGTTTCTATTTTAAGTGAATTAGCATAACTAACTTCCTCTAAACCAGAAATACCACAATCAACTGTAATCATTAATTTATAACCTTTTTTATTTATTTCATCAATTGCTTCTTTATTTAATCCATAACCTTCATCTAATCTATTTGGAATATATACTCCTACATTTAAGTTTCTTTCTTCTAAAAATTTTTTTAGAACAGATATACTTGTAATTCCATCTACATCATAATCTCCATATATTATTATTTTTTCTTTTTCTTCTATTGCTTTTATTATTCTATTTACAGCAAGCTCCATACCTGGTAATAAAAATGGATTATAAAAATCGTTTCTAGTTGGTTCTAAAAAGATTTTTATTTTTTCATCTTCTATAATATTTCTTCCAACTAAAATTGTTGCTAATAACTCATTTATATTAAATTTATTTTTTATTTCTTCTATTTTTTTTGTGTCTACTTCTTTATATACCCATTTCTTATTCATATAAATCTCCCAAAACATAGTTATTATTTAGCGTGTAAAATATACTATTAATGCCCCTACAATAGCAATAATAAATCCTAATATTTTTAATCCTAAAGATGCTTGGTTTTGATCTCCGAATCCAAAGAATCTTTTTGTTAAATATCGTGCATCAAACACCATAATAATACCTAATATTATAATAAACAATCCTATTATTATTAAAATTTTTTCAAACATTATCTTCACTTTCCTAATTTAATATATATATAATAATATTATTTCTTTATTTTGTCAATGTCTTTAGAGATGTCACTAAAATGATACAATAAAAAGCACACAGTAATAAATTTTACCACTGTGTGCTTCATTTACAGGAATTATTTTTTTTCAAACACAGTTTTTTTAATAAATTCGTCAACTGTGGAACTAACTCCTGCTGCTCGAAGCAATTCTTTTATTGCAATACGAACATCCTGTTCATCTTGTATAATTGTATTTTCCTGAATTGCTTCTAAGAATCTTCTCCCTTTAACTCTTTTTAAAGCAACTGCTAAAGCTGCACTTAAAAAAACGTCAAAGTTTTCTTCAGTAGCATTTGCCTGGTACAGAAAAGCTACTACTTCTTGCAATGCATCATAACCTGCAAGAGTTTTGAAGAAGTTCTTGTTTACTGTCCGCATATATATTTCGGACTTTTTAATGTACTCTTCCATTTTGTTCCTCCTGGAGTAATAACCCCTTAGTGATATGTTTACGAGTTACACTTATATTATACCATTTTATGTTAATTTTTGCAAATTTTATATTTCTATTCGTGTTTCTAGCTTTTTTTCTATTATTCTTTTTAAATTTTTATTTTTATCTTTTTCTAATAATGGATCGTCTTCTAATATCTTAATAGAGGCACTTTGTACTAGTTTTAAAAGTTTTATATCTTCAAATAGATTTGCTATTTTAAATTCTGGAATCCCATGTTGCTTTGTTCCAAAAAATTCTCCTGAACCTCTTAATTCCAAATCTTTTTCAGATATAATAAATCCATCATTTGTATTTTGCATTACTTGCATACGTTTTCTAATAATTTCTGAACTTCCCTGATATTTTAAAATACAATATGATTTGTATTCTCCTCTTCCTACTCTACCTCTTAATTGGTGAAGCTGTGCCAACCCAAACCTTTCGGCATTTTCAATTATCATAATATTTGCATTAGGTACATCAACTCCAACCTCAATAACTGTAGTTGATATTAAAATATCTATATTTCCATCTTTAAAGCTTTGCATAATTTCGTCTTTCTCTTTTGGTTTCATCTTTCCATGTAAGTATTCTACTCTATATTCTTTGAAAATATCTGTTTTATATTTTTCTGCAAGTTCCATAACAGACTTTGCTTCTATTTCTTCACTTTCTTCTACCAAAGGACATACAATGTAAGCTTGTCTACCCTCATTTATTTGCTTTTTTACAAAGTTATTAACTCTTTCTTCCATTGTTTTCTTTACAGCATATGTATCTATTTTTTTTCTATTTGGTGGAAGTTCATCTATAATAGAAATATCTAAGTCTCCGTATAGAATTAAAGCTAATGTTCGTGGTATTGGTGTAGCTGTCATTACTAATACATCTGGATTCTTACCCTTTGAAACTATTGTACTTCTTTGCCTAACACCAAACCTATGTTGTTCATCTGTTACTACTAGTCCAAGATTATTAAATATAACATTTTCTTCTAATAAAGAATGTGTTCCAATAATAATATCAATTTCACCATTTTTTAATTTTTCTAAAATTTCTTCTTTTTTCTTCTTTGGAGTATTTCCTAATAATAATTCACATTTTATATTATATTTTGATAATATATTTGTGAAATTTTTTAAATGCTGTGTTGCAAGTATAGAGGTTGGAGCCATCATCGCCATTTGATAACCGCATTTTACTGCTTTATATGCTGCAATTATAGATACTATTGTCTTTCCAGATCCAACATCTCCCTGCAATAATCTGTTCATAGCTTTAGAACTTTCCATATCTTTATCTATTTCTTCTAAAACTTTTAATTGTGCTTTTGTAAGTTTAAAAGGTAAATTATTTATAACATCTGACATATTCACAGATTTACTAAATTGAATTCCTTCTTCTAAGTTCTTATATTTATTTTTAAGACTTAAAAGCAATAATTGCATTGTTAATAATTCTTCAAAAGCTAGTCTATTTCTAGCTTTTGAAAAATTACTAAATTCTTTTGGAAAATGAATTTGTTCTATTGCTTCCTTTAATTCTATTAAATTGTATTCTCTTAATATATATTCTGGTAATGTTTCTTCTATTTTATCTTTATATAATTTTAAACCATTTTCAATAATTTGCCTAATTGTATTTTGCGATAATTGATAAGTTAAAGGATAAATTGGAATTATTTTTCCTGTATTTTTATTTTTTCCCTCAATATCGTATACAGGAGAAATCATTTCAGTTATACCAATTTTTTTGTTTATTCTACCATAGAAAAAGTATGTTTCTCCCATTTTGAACATATTTTTTAAATAAGACTGATTATACCAAATTAATTCACATGAGTCTGTTTCATCTCTTACAATTAATTTATATATTGTCATATTTCTTCTGTAAGTTCTAATTTCTCTTATTCTAGATGTAACAATACCTTTAATTAAGCATTCTTCATTGTTTTCAGTTTCAGATATTTTTTTTGGTTTACTTCTGTCTTCATAATCTCTAGGATAATAAGTAATTAAATCTTCTAAATTAAATATGTTTAATTTATTAAGTAATTTTACTCTATTTGGACCAACACCTTTTACAAATTTAACATCATCTGTTAATTCCATTAAACTTTCTCCTTAATTCTTATTTTATGTATACATGTTATTATGAAATATTTACTTTTCTATAATATCATATTTAGTATGATATGTTAACGATTTTAAAAAAATACTAGAGTAAAAACTCTAGTATTAATTTTGAGTATATGGCAATATAGCAATATGTCTTGCTCTTTTTACTGCTAATGTAATATCTCTTTGATGTTTAGCACATGCTCCTGTTGCTCTTCTTGGTAAGATTTTACCTTTTTCATTAATGAATTTTTTTAATTGTTCAGCATTTTTATAATCTAATACTAAATCTTTATTAGCACATAAAGCACATACTTTTTTTCTTACTTTTCTGAATTTTGGATTATAATCCTCATCATTATTTCTATTATTTTTTCTATTTTGCTTTTTATCAGCCATTTTATTTTTCCCCCCTTTAGAATGGTAGGTCATCATCTGAAGTTACTTCAAATTCTGGACTTGAACTTGCTACATTATTTCCAAATGTATTTTCAAAATTAGAACTGTCTGTTCCATCCCTCTTGCTATCTGCAAAATATGCTTCTTCAGCAACTACTTCTGTTACATAATGTTTTTGTCCTTGTTCATCATCCCAATTTCTAACTTGTAGTCTTCCTATAATTCCTACTTGTTGTCCCTTTTTAAAATATTTACTACAGAATTCCCCTAATTTGCTCCAAGCTACAATATTTATAAAATCTGCTTGTCTTTCTTCTCCTTGTCTTACGAATCTTCTATTAACAGCTATACTAAAACTTGCAACTAATGTGTTATTTGTTTGAGTATATCTAACTTCTGGATCTCTTGTTAATCTTCCCATTAAAATTACTTTATTCATATTTTTTCTCCTTATTTTAGGTTAATTAATCTTCTTTTTTTACTGTAATAAACTTAATAACATTATCTTCAATTCTGTAATTTCTTTCAAGTTCAGCTATTAGTTCAGGTTTTGCATTGAAATTAAATATTACATAATATCCTTCTTTATTTTTATTAATTTCGTATGCTAATTTTTTGTTACCTAATTCTTCTACTGAATCTACTTTACCTTCATTATTAATTATATCTGTAAATTTTTGTATTAATGCCTTAATACCCGCTTCATCTACAGATGGATTAATAATGATAACACTTTCGTATTTACTCATTATTTTCACCTCCTTATGGATAATAACCCACTTTTATTTAAGTGAGTAAGGAACGAAAAAGCAATGTTTTTTCGAACATTGCTATTATACTATATTTTTATTAATTTTGCAAGCATAAAAATTAGATTTTAACAATTTTTGTAATTTTACTGTAAAATATAAATATACTATCTTTCTTTTTCATTTTTTAATAATTCTAAAATTGAATATATAAATTCCTGTGAGTCTTTATCTTCTTTTGACATTAAAATTAATTGTTTTATAAAATCATTACTATCTGGATATTTTTCTAATCCTTGGTATGCCCATAATATTGCATCATCTAAATTGCCTTCACTTTTTTCAATATTAATTAATTGTCTATAAGCTGTGTAATTTTGAAAATCATTAATTAAAGAAAGAAGCTCTTGCCTTGCCTCTTCTATTCTATTTGCTTTAAAATATGCAAAGGCTAATAAATTTCTTGCATTTATTGCTTTTCTAGGTGAATCGCTATATTTTTTTATTTCTTCTTTATAACTTTTTATAAGTTCTTCATATTTTGATTTACTATTATCTTGAGATAAATTTTTTATTTCATCCATTTTCATTTCTTCCTTTTTTTATCTATTAGATAATATTATATCATAATTATGGTAACTTTACAAGTGTTTTTTCCATTTTATGTAATTTATTTTATGTTAAATAGATATTTTTTTACAATTTCATATAATACTTGTACTCCTATTAATATAGCTTTTTCACTTACAATGTAATCTTCACTATGTTGTGGTGCTTTATTTTCTCCTTTATTTCCAATAAAAATATATGCTCCTGGTTTTTCATTCAAGAAGAAAGAAAAATCTTCTGAACACATTGTTTTATAGTTTTTTACGACATTATCTTTTCCTACAATTTTTTCTGATATTTTTATAATATTTTCTGTTTCTGCTTTAGAATTAATAACAGCAGGAAAACCAGATGCGAATTCTATTTGTACAGTTCCGCCCATGCTTTGTGATATATTTTCCGCAATTTGTTTTATTCTTTTTACAATATCTTTCCTTAATTCATTATTAAATGTTCTGCAAATTCCCTTTAGTTTCACTTCATCTGGAATTACGTTATTAGTGTTTCCCCCATTAATTGCCGTGATTCCTATAACTGCTGTTTCATTTGGATTAATATTTCTGCTAACTATAGATTGTAATGCTATTGTAATTGAGCTTGCAATATATATTGGATCTATACATTTTTCTGGTATAGCAGCATGACCACCTTTTCCAATTACTTTTATATTAAATGGATCTGTTGATGCCATAACAGCTCCTTCTTTTATAGCAATTTTACCTTCATCTATTTCACTCCAAACATGTAGAGCAAAAACTTTATCAACATCTGGATTTTTTAATACTCCTTCATTTATCATTGGTTTTGCTCCACCTTTTCCTTCTTCTGCTGGTTGAAATAATAGTTTAACATGTCCTTTTATTTTATCTTTATTATTAATTAGTATTTGAGCAAGCGACAACAATATTGTCATATGTGCATCGTGTCCACATGTGTGTTTTACTCTATGGTTTTCATCCATTACTACTGCATCCATGTCTGCTCTAAATAATATACATTCTCCTTTTTCCGTTCCCTCAAATTCTGCTACTACTCCAGTTTTTGCAATATTTGTTTTTATATTTTTATATCCCATTTCTTTTAGTCTTTTTATAATATATTCTGATGTTTTTATTTCTTTAAATTCTTCTTCTGGATGATTCCATAAAAATTTTTTATCATTTCTCATTTTCAATAATAAATCGCTAATACATTTATCTATATTCATTAAAATATCCTCCTATATTTTTTTTAATCCCCTTAACATATGTTAAGGGGATTTTTTCTAGTATAGTTAATAATTATTCATCTTAATGAATCTTCTAATTCTACTTTTCCACCATATTTTAAAATTAGTGGTGTATTAATTGCTAACTTAACGTCAAAGTTAGATTCTTTTGATCTTGTTCCAGGAACTACAACCGCTCCTTTAGGAATAATTAACTGTCCTTTTTCATTGGGTACAATTACTTTTTCATTGCACAAGTCATAAATTGGGGTACTTCCTGTAATTGTAACACCTGCCGCAATAATAGCTTTCTCTTGCACAATTGCACCTTCTGTAATGGTACAACTTGCTCCAATAAAAGCATTATCTTCAATAATAACAGGATATGCTCCTACAGGCTCCAATACACCGCCTATAACTGTTCCAGCACCAATATGCACATTTTTTCCAATTTGCGCACATGAACCAACTAAAGCAAGAGAATCTACCATAGAACCTTCATCAATATATGCTCCTATGTTTGTATAACATGGTGGCATAAAAGTTACTCCTGGTCCTATATATACTCCATCTCTAATAGATGTTGTTGTAGCGACTGTTCTTACCTTTTCACTAATAGTAATTTTTCTGTCGCCCATGGTATCTTTGTCAATATAGCCTGCATCAAATTTAACAATTTTACCATATCTAAATCCAAGTAATATAAATTCTTTTACCCATTTGTTAATAATCCATTCTTCATTTATCTTTTCAGCCACTCTAATTTTTCCACAATTTAGTTCTTCTTTAAATTCTGTCCACATAGGCAATATTTCTTCTCTTGTTGCATTTTCCTTTTTTAGGAATTTTTGAAACTTTGTTGTCATTTCTATACCTCCGTGTAATATGAATGGTTAATTGTTACAAAACTATACTAGAAAATAGAATACTTGTATACTTATTAATGTATTCGGCTGAAAAATTAAATATTCATACTATTTTTATTTTATGATAAATTTTTAACAATTATTAATTTTACATATAATTATATATTTTTATCTTCTACTATTCCTATACGATATTCAATATCTGTAGAATACGCAAATATTTCCTTTAATCTTTTTCGTGTAATAATAGATACTCTTGGTTGTGGATTTTTTTCATCATAATTTACTAATTCTTGGGTGTAACAGTTTGTTGTTGTTTTGTAAATTAAATATCTATTTTTTACAAAAGTTAAATAAATTTGAAATCCTTTATTTAAATCTTGTTCAAACTGCTTAAAAGTATAGTTATCCATAAATTTTCTCCCTTATCGTATCATTTCTTTAAATTCTTCTTCTGAAATAATTGTAATTCCTAATTCCTGTGCTTTTCTTAATTTACTTCCTGCTTCTTCACCTGCTAAAACATAAGAAGTTTTCTTAGATACTGAATTTGATGTTTTTCCTCCAAAGTCTTCTATAATCTGACTGGCTTCATCTCTAGTAAATTCTGATAAAGTTCCTGTTAATACAAACGTTTTTCCATAAAATCTTTCATCATTATTATTTTCTTTTAAATAAACTGTATTTACACCTGCAGATTTTAATCTATTAATTAAGTCTATAGTTTGATCTTGTTTAAAGAACTCATAAATATTGTTTGCTGTTATTTCTCCTACATCATTAATACTGTTTAACCTTATTATACTTGCTTTAATTAGACTGTCTATGTTTTTGAATTCTTTAGCCAACACTTTAGCAAGTTTTGTACCTACATTTCTAATACCTAGAGCACATATTAGTCTATCTAAATCATTAGTTTTACTTTTTTCTATTGCATTTAAAAGGTTTTTAGTAAATTTATCTCCTTCTTTTTTTAAAGAAGATATGTCTTCGTATGTTAAATAATAAATATCGGCAATATTATTTAATAATCCCTTTTGTATAAGCTGTTCTATAATTGAATCTCCTAAACCATCAATATTCATTGCTTCTCTTGACGCAAAGTGAATAATATTCCTCATAATTTTAGCTGGACATTCTATTCCTATACATCTATTTACAGATTCTCCTTCTTCTCTTACAACATCTGCACCACATACTGGGCATTTTTTTGGCATAACAAATTCTTTTTCTTTTCCTGTTCTTTTTTGTTTTAATACTTCTGCTACTTCTGGTATAACATCTCCAGCTTTTTGAATATAAATATGGTCTCCAATTTTTATATTCTTTTCTTTTATAAAATCTTCATTATGAAGTGTTGTTTTTGAAATTGTAGAACCTGCAACTACAACTGGTTCTAATATAGCAAGAGGTGTAATTGCTCCTGTTCTTCCTACTTGACATATAATATCTTTTACTATTGTTTCTTTTTTTTCTGGCGGATATTTATATGCAATTGCCCATTTAGGAACTTTAGATGTTGTTCCTATTTTTTCTCTTAATTCCAAATTATCAACTTTAATAACCGCTCCATCTATTCCAAAGTTAAAATTTTTTCTTTCTTCTCCTATTTTATTAATTGCTTCTATTACTTCATCAATGTTACTACAAATCACTTTTACAGGAATAACATTAAATCCTATTTTTTCTAAATAAGCTAAAGATTCATAATGAGATTTAAATTTTAATGTTTCAGATTTTTGTACATTAAAAATAAAAATATCTAAAGGTCTTTTAGCAGTAATATTACTATCTAATTGTCTTAATGAACCTGCTGCTGCGTTTCTAGCATTAGCAAATAAAGGCTCTTCTTCAAGTGCTCTTTCTTCATTTAATTTTTCAAAGTCGCTGCTTCCAATAAAAACTTCTCCTCTTACTGTAATATTAATTGGCTCTGATAATTCTTTTGGAATATTTTTAATTGTTAGCATATTACTTGTAACATCTTCTCCTACCAAACCATTTCCTCTTGTTGCACCTCTTACAAATTTTCCATTTACATATTCTAATGCTGCAGACAATCCGTCTATTTTAGTTTCTACAATATATTTTAATTCTTCATTAAATGTATTTGCAGCTTTTTGCATTTTTGTATCGAATTCATACAATTCATTAAAATCAAAAATGTCTTGAAGACTTTGTAGAGGCACTTCATGTGTTACTTTTTGAAAACCTTCTTTAACTGTACCTCCTACTTTTTGTGTTAAAGAATTTTCTGTAATTAAATCTGGGTATTCTTTTTCAAGATTACGTAATTCAAGCATCATCATATCATATTCAAAGTCACTTATCTCTGGATTATCATCATCATAATATTTTTTGGCATGATATGATGTTTCATTTCTTAACTCTTCTATCCTTTTTTTTGCTTGTTTTTTATTCATTTTTAATTTGTTTCCTTTCATTTATTGCAATTTAGCAATTTTTTAGCATATTTTTTCCACCTTTTAAGTAATCATATCCAGATATAATTGTTGCAATTATTGAAATTATAAACATAATTGTTGTAATGAAATTAATAAAAAATGGTATAACATCCATATTTATAAACATAAAAGCACCAAAAGAGTTTGTATTGTTAATATTAATAAAAGCTAAAATGATGGCAAGCATTTGTGTTACAGTTTTTATTTTTCCCCATTTACTAGCTGCAATTACCTCTCCATTTTTTTCTACTACAATTAATCTATACCCTGAAACAGCAAATTCTCTCATCATTACAATTACAGGTATCCATGCTGGTAGTAAAGATTTTTCAACTAAAATTAACATTGCAGTTAATACTAACATTTTGTCTGCAATTGGATCTAAAAATTTACCAAAGTCTGTAATTTGTTTTCTTTTTCTAGCTATGTTTCCATCTAATTTATCTGTAATTGAAGCAGTAATAAAAATAATATTCAAAATCCACATTATAATTGAGATATTTAATATCTGTCCTTTAATTGGTAAATATGCCACTACAAGCATAACTACAACTAACACAATTCTTAATACTGTTAATTTATTTGGTAAGTTCATAAATTTTTCTCCTTTAAATTTTTAATTCATAGCTTCATTTTTTGTATAATTCCATGAATCTTTACACATTTCCTCTAAAGTTTTTTCTGCTTTCCATCCTAGTTCCTTAAAAGCTTTTGTTGGATCTGCATAGCATTCTGCTATATCTCCTGGTCTTCTTGGTGCTATTTTATATTTTATTTTTATATTATTTGCTTTTTCAAATGCTTTTACCATTTGTAGTACGGAATATCCAGTTCCAGTTCCTAAATTATATACCTCTGCTCCATTAAATTTTCTTGCCTTTTCTAAGGCTTTTACATGTCCTTTAGCTAAATCTACTACATGAATATAATCTCTTACTCCTGTTCCATCTACTGTTGGGTAATCATTTCCATAAACATTTAAAAATTCTAATTTTCCAATTGCTACTTGATTAATATAAGGCATTAAATTGTTAGGTATACCTCTTGGGCTTTCACCAATTAGACCACTTTTGTGAGCACCAATTGGATTAAAGTATCTTAATAAAATTGCACAGAATTCTTTATCCGCTATACATACATCTCTTAATATTTGTTCTATCATCAACTTTGTACTACCATATGGATTAGTGGTAGATAAAGGAAAATCTTCTTTTATTGGAACTTCTTTGGGCATACCATATACAGTTGCTGAAGAACTAAAAATTATTTTCTTACAGTTATATTTTTTCATTAATTCTAATAATACTAATGTTCCAGTAATATTATTATGATAATATTCAACTGGTTTTTCTACTGATTCTCCTACCGCTTTTAAACCTGCAAAATGAATAACTGCTTCTATTTTGTTTTCTATAAATACTTCTTCTAGTTTTTCTTTGTTTAATAAATCAACTTCATAAAATTTAAAGTCTTTTTCAGTAATCTTTCTTATTTTATTTAAAACCTCTGGTTTACTATTAATGAAATTATCTACAATAATAATATCTTCGTTTTCTTCTAATAATTCGACTACTGTATGACTTCCAATAAAGCCTGCACCACCTGTTACTAAAATACTCATTATATTTCCTCCCTATTACTTAAAAATTAATTATTTTTATTATAATAATCATTATATAATTTAATAGCTGTTTCTGGACTATCTACACCTTGTCTATTTTTTACAGGTGCAAAGTCTTCTTCTCTTTTACCTCTTAAAATTACAATTTCATTAAAATAAGACCAAGCATCAAAAATAAATGTTTCAAATTTATAAACATTTGGTGTTTCTGGCTTTACTAAAACACCCTCATTATTTAAATAATCTGATTTTTTGTGTGCAATATGATATGGTAAGCTTTTTTTAGATAACATTTTTAATGCTTTTATATTAAATAAGTTACACATTATATGTGATTCACCATATGTTAATTCTCCATCTATGTTTCTTTTATTTTTCATTTCATCTGACATTTCTGAGTATTCTATAACATGTATTTTTCCATTTTTTTTGCAAATTGCACCAACTTTTTCTTCTGGAGAATTTTTTAAAATAGATTTTGTTGCAATTTTTACTTTTTTATCTTCTGCTATACCAATAAGAATTGTATCTGCTATTTTTAATAAAATATTATCAATTGAACCAATAAAAATCCATTTTATTTTTCTTTTTTCCATATCTTTTATAATTCCATTTTTATACATAGCAATAAAAATTCCGCCATTACCGTTTGCCGCTTCTTTAATATTTTTTTTGCTTCCTATAATTAATTTTCCATTTTCTGTTAATAGTGGCAAATTGTCTTGCTTAAAAAACTTAATATATTCTTTTGGATAATTAAAGTATTGATGCTTTTCAAAAAATAAAATAATATCATTATTATTTTCTTCGCTTGTCATTATATACCATGGTATTACTACATTATATTTTAAGTTTATTTCCTTTAAATTATCTGCTAATATTTCAAATAGAAATTTAGATTTTGGTTCAATATCTATTTGAAAAGTCCCTTTTGGTCCATCATAGCCAAGTCTAGTACCTTGTCCACCTGACATAGTAACTAATGCATATTCATTATTTTTTATGATTTTTTCTCCTATTGAATTATAATAGTTTAGTTCTTCTTGTTTAAATTTATCTTTATTATAAGCAACAATTTCATCTATTCCTTCTGAACTTATAGGTTGCTTTTTTGAAAGTTCATTATATAAATTTGTTATTTTATTAAAATTTATATTATTTATTTGATACAAAATTTTTTGCTTTTCATTTTCGGTTAATTTTTCTAATAATGGTATAATTTGTTCTTGATTGTACTTATTTAATTTTTTTATTGCTTTCTTATAATCTTCCAATTTTGTTTCTCCTTTTAGCCTTTAATAGATGCATTATATATATCCATTGCTTCGTCTATGTCTCCGTCAAATATTAATTTTCCTTTTTGCATTACCATACCTCTTTTGCAAAAATCTTTTGCTGTTTTTGTGGCATGTGTAACATATAATAATGTAATATTATCATTTTCCAATAATTCATTTATTTTTTTTATACACTTTCTTCTAAATTCTTCATCTCCAACACTTAATGCTTCATCTACAATAAGTATTTCAGGCTCAATGTTTACATTAACAGAAAAACCAAGTCTTGCCTTCATTCCACTTGAATATGTTCTAACTGGTTGATCTATATAATTATCTAATTCTGAAAATTCTATTATTATCGGCTCTAGTCTTTGTATTTCTTCATGTGGTAATCCTAATATTTGACCTTTCAAGTAAATATTTTCTCTCCCTGTAAATTCCGGATCAAATCCAGATGTTAGTTCTAAAAGTGCACTTACTCTTCCTTTAATAATAATATCACCTGAAGTTGGAAAAGCAGCTTCTGTTATCATTTTTAAAACAGTAGATTTTCCAGCACCATTTTTTCCAAACAAAGCTACAGATTCACCTTTATTAATTTTAAAAGATACATTATCTACTGCTTTTTTTGGTATATATGGTGTATTTTTAAAAAAAATAGCTTTAAATCTTTTTTTATCGTTTTTATATAATTTATATGTTTTACATACATTTTTAAATTCAATTACAGTTTCAGACATTTTTATCCTCCATACTATAAAACATCAGGTATTTCTTTTCTTAATTTTTTATAACTCCATAAAGCTAATATTATCATAATAATAGTAACAATTATAAAATATAAAAGTGTTTCTGGTTGTTCCCAAAACCATACTTTATTTATAAAACAATTTCTAAAACCATTTACTAGATAAGTAACAGGATTTACCATTAGAACTTTTTTTAACCACACTATTTTAATTGTGTCTGGATTCCAAAGTATTCCTGATAACCAGAATACTGCTGTAATAAAGGATTTTACTAGGTTTGCAAAATCTTTACTAATTGATGCAAGCATAGAAGAAAATAACCCCCAACTAGTAAAGAAAATAAATGATAGTAAAATATAAAAAGGTATTTGTAAATAATATATATCTGGTGCATATCCAAAAAATGCAAATATAATTCCTACAATAACTAATAAAATAATATTAACCATATATTTAGATACACTTACAAATGTTGGTATTGTTGATATAGGAAACTTCATTTTATTTACTAAATATCTATATTTTCTAATTGTTTCTGTACCACCTGTTATCATATCTCCAATATAGAACCATGGAACAAGTCCAGCAATTAACCATAAGAAGAATGGATATCCATTTACACCTTTTCCTGCTCTTAACCCAATACTAAATGCAAACCAATATACAAATATAGTAATAACTGGTTTAATAATTGCCCATGACCAACCTAATGCTGATCCTCTATAAGTTTTTACTAAATCTGCTTTTGCTAGTTTAAATATTTGACTTCTATACTCTATATGATCTTTTATAATATTTATAAATTCTTTTAGCATTTTTATTCCTTTCTATATATTAAATATTAAAATATATTTTCAAATTCTTTTAGTGCTTTTTTATTAAATTCCATTGCATCAAATCTTTTTAAATTGTTTATTTTACCGTTTATATAATCGTTCATTCCATCTATTATACCTTTTTCAGAATTTTCAACCAAATATACATAACCTTGTCTAAAAAAATATTTAGGTTCAATATCTACTGTTACTACAGGAATATTTAAAATTAATGCTTCCATAATTGTTATTGGTAGTCCTTCATAGTAAGATGATAAAACAAATAAATTACATTTTTTTAATATAGACAATGGATTTCTAATGTTTTTTATAATTATAACATTTTTTAAATTCATATTTTGAACTTGTTTACATATATTTTCGAACTCTTTTCCATGTCCTCCAATAATTATTAAATAAACTTGGTCTTCCTTTAGATTATTATTTATACAAAATTCATTAAAACAATTAATTAATCTATCTAATCCTTTTTCTTTAGAAAATCTTGCAATGTTAATAAATTTTATTATTTTTGGATTGTTTAATATATTTTCTAGCTTGTCTTTTGATATATTAGAATATGTTTTTTGTTCAAATTCTATTGGAAGGTTAGATTTACAAATGATATCTTCTATATTATTTAAATTATGAACAATTTCTAACTTTTTTGGTTTTACATCTGCAAAACAATTATTAATTTCCTCATCCATATTCTCTCTTATTGCTATTACTTTATCATAATTTTGATAAGCTAATTTCAATGATGGCATGTGTATATTTTGTCTTATTTTAAATTCTTCTTTTAAGTTACTGTGTGTATATCTTATTTTAATAGAATTTATTTGCATAAATAAATTAATAATTTCTTTATTATACCCCTGAAAATCAATCGCATAATCAAATTTTATATTTGGATATAATCTATTAATTTCTCTTTTATATACATTTTCTATAATTTTTAAATTCTTTTTATTATATATGTTTTCTTCATAGAAGAGTCTTAATACCTCATCTTCTTTTTTATTTACAATTTTTTCGCCATCTATAGGAATGTAATTAATATCTTTCGGAAATTCATTAAGTAAATAATTATTCTTCTTTACTTCATCTTTAAAAAAAGTTAAATAATAATTTCTTTTTGTTAAGTCGATATTATTTATTAAGCCTTTTAATGCTGATGTAATTCCATTTTTGATTAAAGATCCTGTAAAAATAACAACATTTTCTTTGTTATTGTTAAATTCTTTCGCATCAATTACTTTTGATGGTAATTTATTAATTAATATATTACAAATATTAGATGTTGCATCTCCTAATTCATTTAAAATATATTTTTTTAAATTGTTATTTGATATATCATCATTATTTTTAATTTTATAAAGCAACTTTTCTAGATTATTAGTTGCAAAAATACTAGGTTCTTCTTCAATATTAAGATATAATCCTATTTCTTCTTTAAAAGTTTTAATATCATACATGTATGATATTATTTGATTATTCATTATTGAATAATCAAATAAAGAACTTGAATAATCTGTAATAAAAACATTTGATATACTTAAAACTTGATTGAATTCATATTTTTTAGGAAATTTTTTTATTTTATTAAATTCTTCATAATTAATTTTTATTTTTTTATCTATTTTTGAATATACTAAATAATCTTCATCTAAATTATTATTTAAATATTGTAATAATTTTTTAATTTCATTTTTTTGTTCTTCTATATGTGTTTTATTTCTTTTTACAGGTGCATAAACTATTATTTTTAAATTTTTTGGATTTATTTTTTTCTTTAGCTTTTCTTGTTTATTTTTTTGAAAAAATATATCATTTTTAGGTAGACCACAAATAATATATTTACCATTATATATATTATCTAGCATATATGCTTTTCTGATTATATTTAGAGTATATTCGTTTGCACATATAACATAATCTGCCATTAAAAAATTTCTTTGCATGTTTCCTAATGAATATGAGCTTATTTTATTATCTCTTCCTATATGAATAAGTGGTATTTCGTCTACTATGTTAATATAAACTTGGTTTTGTTTTTTTATAAAATTGTTTGGAAGTGCACAGTTGCATATTAAAAATTTTGCTTCATATAATTTTTTATAGTATTGATCTGAGCCATATACTAATATTTTTACATTTTTAAAATTTTTATTTTTAATTTGCTTTAGAAAATATTCTATTTTGTCTTCCTTAAGCACAATATATTTTTTAAAATTTTTAAATTTAAAGTTTTTACACAATTCATTTAATATATAATACAATGAACCCTCTAATCCGCTTTTAGAGGATTCTTGTAAAACAATTTCATTTTTTTTGATGTAAGAACTACTATAGTACTTTAATAGACTATTTTCATTTAAAGTCTTTATTTTAAATAACATATTTTCCCCTTTATTTTATAATTTATATGTATTTATTTAAAGTAATTCTTTATCTTTTTCTTTATCTGAATTATTATCATCTTTAGGAATAGGTATTTGATTTAACCCATTTACTGGCTTTTGTAGTCCTAATTCTCTTTTTATTTTAGTTGTAGAAACTCCTTCAGTTCTTGGTAAATATACTAATTCACAATAATCTTGTAAATATTCAAATTTATCGCTACCTGCCCAGTCTCCCCCCATAGCAGTAATATCAATATGATATTCTTTAATATCATTAATTTTTTGTTCCCAACTATTTTCTGGAATAACTAAATCTACATACCTTATAGCCTCTAACATTTTTTTTCTTGTTTCATAATCATGATATGCTTTTTTCCCTTTGGCTTCATTAAATTCGTCAGTAGAAAGAGCTACTACTAAATAATCTCCTAGAGCTTTAGCTCTTCTTAATAAATTAATATGTCCATAATGTAATAAATCGAATGTTCCATAGGTTAGAACTCTTTTCATTGTTTTATCATTCCTCTCTTAAATTTTTATAATTATTTAATTACAATTTCTAATACTCTTTTTGTTGCTTTTCCATCATCTAAATAATTAAACTTCTCATTAAATTTTTTATATTTTTCATCATATTCAAAATTTTTTGATATTTGCTGTATTTCTTTAACTAAACTTTGTTCATTTTCTACAATATTTCCTGGTAACTCATCTAAATTAATATAAAATCCTCTAATGTTATCTTGGTAATCTTTTAAATCATACATATAAAATATAATTGGTCTTTTTAATATTGCATAGTCAAAAAATACACTTGAATAATCTGTAATTAATATATCTGATATTACATATAAATCATTTATATTTTCATAATTAGAAACATTATATACAAATCCTCTGTATTTATTAAAATCAAATGAATTTGCAACAAAGTAATGAGCTCTAAATAAGATAATATAATCATTTCCTAACTCTTTTTGTAATAAGTCAAAATCAACATCCATTCTGTATGTATACCCTACTCCTGAAGTATGCTGGTTATCTCTCCATGTTGGCGCATATAAAATAATTTTTTTATTTCCTATATTATTAATATTAAGATTATATTTTATAGCTGTAATTGCTTCTTGAGTGTAGTTAGAAAGAAAGTCGTTTCTTGGGTACCCTTTTTCGACTATTTTACAATTTGGATTATTTTCTTTTAAATTAAAACAGCTTGTAAATTTTTCTGTACAAAATTTAGATGGAGAAAGCAAATATGTATATCTCTCTGCATCAGCTTTATATTTATGTTGCATATCTTTTAAGCTATTTAGAGCATTTCCACCTTCTGTTGTTAAGTCATATCCTAATCTTTTTAAAGGTGTTCCATGCCAGGTTTGAATATAAACTTGTCCTTCTCTAGGTTTAATAGCTTCTGGTATTCTAGAGTTAGAAACAAAATATTTAGCCATACTATAATATTTAAAATATTCTTTAGAATTATATTTTACAATTATTGCTCTTGATAATGCTTGTATATATGTTTTACTAATAGGCTTTTTAAAACACCATATAAATTTAAAATTGTCATATTTAGGGTCATTTAACATTTCTTCATATATAGCTTTTGGATTATCGGAATAAGTTCTTCCCATAAAGGATTCAAAAATAATCATATTTTCATTAACTTTTGTTTTTCTACAATATTTGTTGTAAATTCTTTTTTTCTTTAGATATTCAATTTTTCTAAAAAAATTGCGCATAAATTGATTTTTCTTTATAATATTTATTACTATTTTTTTCATGCTATCTCTCCTAATTAATTATAAAATCTACTAAATTTTCAATTGCATTTTTACAGTCAATTTCTATATATTTTTTTTGATAGTAAATCAATTCTTTGATATTATATTCCTTTTTTTCTATTTTGTCCATTATTTCCACAAAGTTTTCACATATAAAAGATGGAAGTTCCTCTTTTAAATTTATATTTAGACCTCTACTTTTTTCGTAATTATCTAAATCTTTCATTAATAAGAAGATTGGTTTTTCTAGAATACTTGCTTCTATTGATAATGCTGAATAATCTGTGATAATATAATCAGCAATTTTAATTAAATCAAAAGTTGAATATTGACTATCTACTAAATATTTTTCTGGCACATTTGTATTATCTAAAGGATGCAGTTTTATTATAACTTTATACTTTTTTTCGTCTATCGGAGTTTGAATAATATTTTCTACTAAATTAAAATTATTATGTTTTCTAAAGGTTGGAACATATAAAATAATTTTTTTTGATTTGAATTCTGGGTATTTCTCTAATATTTCTGCATTTTTGCTATATTTTGAATTACTAATATATTCTAACCTAGGCAATCCTAATTTTATTATTTTTTCTTTAGATGTATTAAATGCCTCTGAAAATATATTTTTTGTTATATTACTAGGAGCTATAACATAATTATAATTTTTGTGCATACACATTAGTTTTGCAATTAAAGCAGAACTACCTTCTTTTTTATTTAAAATTTGATAACCAAATTTTTTAACAGCTCCAGATGCATGCCATATTTGTATAATTTTTAAATTTTTTTTATGTTTTAAAATGCTAACTGGTATACAATAACTATCAATTACACACACTCTTGAAGTGGCTAAATAGTACATTATTTTTAATAAATAAATTCCATATATTATTTTATTTTTTAGGCCATGTTCTATTTTTCTACACAATACAATTACATTAATATAATTGTAATCTTCATTAATTTTTTTCTTAATTAATTCGAAATCTAAAGTAATTTTATTAGATTGTCTGCTAATTAATACTATTTGATTTTTTTTAATTGGTAACCCGTTTTATAAAAAAATAGATAAAATTAGCTAAAAATTTAAAAATATTTACTCCAATTATAATAAAAATTTTTTTCAATTTAATACCTCTTTAACACTGCATTTAAAATTCTTATATTAAATATTTTTTATTAGTGTTTATTATAATAAAAAATAGGCATATATGCAAGCATTTACTATTTACTCTTTATATTTACTAAATTAGTTCATTAAAATACTTTGATTGTATTTTTTCCAACTATTTCTTTTAATTCTTCTAATATTTCTTTATTTAGATAAATACTTCCACAATCTAATGTTGTATCTCGATTTATTACTTGAACTAGAGTATTATTTTGTTCTCCATTAAAAAACTTTAATGCACCTCTTAATTTTTCTTTTTCCTTTTCTTTTAAATCTGTAATGTTAATTATTAACTTTTTTTGTTTTAGTTCATTAAAATTTGAATTTTGTGTTCCTTCATTTTTTAATTCTTTTACATCTCTTGCAACTATTTTTACTTCATCATCTTCACGAATACTTAATCTTCCTTCTATTAAAACTATATTATCTACTAATAATAAATTTACTGCATTTTGATATGCGTTTTCAAAGATAATAATTTCTGCAGAACCATATAAGTCTTCTATAGTTACAAAAGCCATTAATTTATTATTTTTAGTATATTTTTTCTTAATATTAGATATAATTCCTGCATATTTAACATTTTGTCCATCTTTATATTTAGTTGTTATACCTGTTGTATCTAATTCTTCTTTTATTTCATGCATTTGCATTGTATTTATGTTGGTTTGATTTATAATATTTTCTCTTATTTTTTCAAGAGGGTGCCCTGAAATGTAAATTCCAAGCATTTCTTTTTCCATTGATAATAATTCTTTGTCTTCATATTCTTTTTGTTCTATATATGTATATTTTAAATCTTCTTTTTCTGATTTATCCATGGAATCTAAGTCAAACATACTAACTTGACCTTTATAACTTTTTTTTGCTGAATCTTGTATAGTGTCTATAATTGTTTCAAAAGATGCTAAGAGTGTTTTTCTGTTTTGACCCAAGCTATCAAATGTTCCTGCTTTTATTAAACTTTCTATACATTTTTTATTTACGGCTTCATTTTGAATTCTTTCACAAAAATCTGCAAAATCTTTATAATTTCCATTTTTTTGTCTTTCTTCTACAATAGAATTTACTGCTGCAATTCCAACGTTTTTTATACTTCCTAATCCAAATCTAATTTTATTATTTTCTACTGTGAATTTTGTAGTACTTTTATTAATATCTGGTTTTAAAATTTCAATATTTAATCTACGACATTCATCTATATATATTGGTATTTTATCTAGATTTCCCAAATAACTGTTTAATGTAGCTGCCATAAATTCTTCTGGATAATATGCTTTTAAATATGCTGTTCTATAAGACACAACTGCATATGCTGCTGCATGTGATTTATTAAATGCATATTTTGCAAATTCAGCCATTTCATCAAATATTTTATTTGCAGATTCTTCATCTATACCATTTCGTACACAACCTGGTATAACAACATTTCCATTTTCATCTGTTTGTCCATGAATAAAATTTTCTCTTTCTTTTGCCATAACATCAAGTTTTTTCTTACCCATTGCTCTACGAACTAAATCTGCTCTTCCAAGTGAATAGCCTGCTAAATCTCTAACAATTTGCATTACTTGTTCTTGATATACCATACAACCATAGGTAACTTTTAAAATTGGCTCTAATGATGGATGGGTGTATTCACTATGTGATGGATCTAATTTATTTTTTATATATCTTGGAATTTGATCCATTGGTCCTGGACGGTATAATGATACTCCTGCTATAATATCTTCTAGGCTATCTGGTTTTAATTCTTTCATAAAACTTGTCATACCAGCACTTTCAAATTGAAAAATTCCTATTGTTTTTCCATCTCCCCATAATTTATATACTTTAGGGTCATCCATATCATTATCAAAAGTAACATCTGTTCCTCTATTTTGTTTTATTAATTTTTTCGCATCTTCAATAACTGTAAGTGTTCTTAATCCTAAAAAGTCCATTTTTAATAAACCTAGCTCTTCTAGAATTGTCATTGTATACTGAGTTGAAATTGCACCATCATTAACATATAAAGGTACATAACTATCTACTGGTTCTTTTGTAATAACTACTCCACATGCATGTGTAGATGCCTGTCTTGGCATACCTTCTAAAGCCATTGCAATATCTAATAATTTATGTATTTCGTTATTATTTTCGTATAGTTCTCTTAATTCTCTATTTTGTTCCATTGCTTTACTAATTGTTATATGTACTGCAAATGGTACCATTTTAGCTAATTTATCAGTTTCAGAATATGGAAAATCTAATGCTCTACCTACATCACGAATAACCATTCTTGCAGACATAGTTCCAAAAGTTATAATTTGTGAAACATGGTCTCTTCCATATTTTCTAGCAACATAATCTATTACTTCTTGCCTTCTTTCATAGCAAAAGTCAACATCAAAGTCTGGCATACTAATTCTTTCTGGATTTAAAAATCTTTCAAAAAGTAAATTATATTTAATTGGATCAATGTCTGTTATTCCTATACTATATGCAACAATAGAACCTGCACCAGAACCACGACCTGGTCCTACTGGTATTCCCTGTGATTTTGCCCAGTTAATAAAATCCCATACAATTAAGAAGTAGTCCACATACCCCATCTTTTTTATTACAGATATTTCATATTCCATTCTATCTAGAATTTCTTTAGGCGTATTTTCACCATAACGCACTTTTATTCCATCATCACATAATTTTTTAAAATAATCATAATGTGTTGCATATTCTTTAGGCACTTCATAGTTAGGTAAAATTGTATGACCAAACTCGAATTCTACATTACATTTTTCTGCAATTTTTACTGTATTTTCTAAAGCTTCTGGTATGTTTGGAAAAAATTCTTTTACTTCTTGTGGACTTTTAATATAAAAATCATCTGTTTCAAATTTCATTCTATCAATATCAGACATCTTTTTTCCAGTTTGAATACATAAAAGCACTTCATGATTATAAGCATCTTCTTTTTTAGTATAATGTGCATCATTAGTAGCAACTAATGGAATATTTAATTTTCTAGATAATTCAACTAATTTTTGATTTACTAACGCTTGTTGTTTTAAAGTGTTTGTTTGAATTTCTAAATAATAATCTTCTCCAAATAAATTTTTATACCATAAAGCTATTTCTTCTGCTTTTTCCATATTCCCGTCTAAAATAGCTTGAGGTAAGCTACCTGCTAAACATGCACTACAACAAATTAAGTCTTTATGGTATTTTTCTAAGGTTTCTATATCTATTCTTGGTTTATAATAAAATCCTTCTGTAAAACCTATTGAGACTATTTTACTTAAATTTTTATAACCATTATTGTTTTTAGCAAGTAAAATTAAATGATTATATTTATTATCAATTCCAGGTTCTTTATCGAATCTACTACGAGGAGCAACATAAACTTCGCACCCTATAATAGGCTTAATTCCTTCACTCTTACATGCTTTATAAAATTCTATAGCTCCATACATAACTCCATGATCTGTAATAGCAATTGCATCCATGCCTAGACTTTTCGCAACCTTTGGTAATTCTTTTATTCTATTTGCTCCATCTAGTAAGCTATATTCACTATGAACATGTAAGTGTACAAAATCTCCCATTTTACTTCTCCTTTTATATAATTGGAATTATTATATAACATTTTAAATTAAAAATAAAGTATATATGTAATCATTTTTATTTAATTAGATTTTTTATTTATCTTTTGCAATATATTTATATAATAGAATTTTACTATTATATAAAGAAAAGGTATAATAAAGATTACCTTTATTATACCTTTTTAGTTGCTGTAATTATTTGACTCATTCTACCATATACTAAATTTATCCATGTACCTGATGGACAAAATTTTTTTTGCACTCCTGCTAGTGTTTTTCCTCCATAAAATTTTCCACCTGGTGTTAAATAGTTATTATGTAATTTTTGAGCTGCAACTTCTAAACCTTGTTCTGTAGAAGAATAATGAATTAATTTTCCATTTAACATTAAACTAATATAATTATGAGTTCTTCTATGGTTTTGAGCTATATTCCAACCAGACTCTGCAGAAATTAATCCGCAGAAAAATATTTCATTAATTTGATATTTTTTACATAAATCATATATTAAATCTGCATTATTATAAAAGAATTTAGTTGTATCTTGTGATACTTTATTTATTAATTTTTTAAAGTCTGATTTTGAAAGCCCTGTTCTTTTTGTTAAATCCATATTCTTACTTATTTTAACATTTTTTATTTGTGTACTTTTAACTTTTTGCTCTATTTTTTTAGTTTTTGTTTCACTATTTGATTGTATAGTGTTTCTTGTTATATTTTCTTTTCCTCTTGATGTAATATTAGAATTTTCTCTTATATAAATATCTTTAAAATTTGTTTTTTTATTTCTTATTAATTTTTCTATATTTGTTTCTTCTACAATTTTTATTTCTTTTATTCTATCTTTCGTAGCTGTAATGCTATTTGCATTCAATGTATTACTACTACATAAGATTATTAAAAATATAGTTGCAGGAATAATTAATAATCCAATTTTTAGTAATACATTTTTCGATTCATACTCTATAATAATTCCTCCTTTTTTAGAGCAACTATTTAATTATAGCATGAATTTCTAAATTTGTCAAATTTTTCAAACATTTTTACGAAAATTCGTTTTGTTAATATGTATATTAACCATTATTTATTATCTTCATAGGATTTGTTATTGTTAATTTTTTTAATTCTTCTTCACCTATTATCTTTTTTATTCTTTTTTTACTTTCTTCAACAGATGAATATAATGTATTTTTTTTGTGTACATCTGATGCTAAAAAGCTTATTAATCTCTTTTTTAGAAGCTTTTCTATTGCCTTTTTAGGCTCTTCACCATATAAACCTAATACACTTCCATAATTTGATTGAAAAAGAACTCCTTTTTTATGTAATTTTTCTACTAACTCAATATTATTTTGAAAGTAATTATATCTTTCTGGATGTGCTATAATTGGAATTTTATCTATATTAAATATTTTAAAAATAATTTCATCTAAATATGTAATATTTGTGTTCATTGGTAATTCAAATAAAACATATTTACTATTATTTAAAGGAGATACTATATTTTCATATATTAATTTGTCCATATCTTCGCTTATATAGATTTCATTTCCAACATAAACTTTTATTGGTATATTTAGTTGATTAAGTGCATCCTGTATAGACTTCACCCAGTATTCTCTTATTTGTGTATTAATTTCGTAATATTCTTTTATATAATGTGGTGTTAAAATAATATCTGTAAAACCTGCATTAACAGCTTCTTTAAAAATTTCAAACGTTTCTTCTATACTTTTTGACCCATCGTCTATATTTGGAATTATGTGTGTATGTATATCTACCATTTAAAATCCTCTCTTACTCTATTGCATTTTATTTTTTTCATTTTTTAAATAGGTATTTAAACTAGATAATATTTCATCAGTTTTTGTTATATTCTTTTCTTCCTGTTTTTTTCTGTTATTTTCATTATTTGAAGTATTTGATTCCTTTCTTGGTATATTATTTAAATTTTTAACATAACTACTTGAACTTTTTTTAGAAGATGGTTTTAAATTAGTTTTATGTCCATAATAGTAATATCTATCTTGGTATTGTTTCGTATTTACTTCCATTTTATTAATAACAACACCAATTACTTTTCCTCCAACATTATCAATATCTTTTTTTACTTTATTTAAATCTTCCATTTTTGTTCTATTTTGAGCAGTAACTATAATTGTTGAATCTACAAATCTTGATAAAATAACAGAATCAGTTACAATAAGAGAAGGTGTTCCATCTATTATAACAATATCACATATTTGTTTTAATTCACTTAGTAAATGAATCATTTTTTCTGAAGCAATTAATTCAGATGGATTTGGTGGAATATTTCCTGATGGTAATAAATATAAATTTTCTATTTCTGTACTTCTTATATATTTTGCTAATTCTTTTTCGCCTTCTTCTCCTTCTGAACTAACACCTGATAAATAATTTGATAATCCTGGTTTTTGAGTTGCTCCAAAAATACTGTGTTGTCTACCTTTCCTCATATCGCAATCTATTAAAACAACTTTTTTATTTGCTTGAGCAAATGTAGCTGCAAGATTTGCTGCAATTAAACTTTTACCTTCTCCTGGTACAGTAGAGGTAATTAATAAGGTTTTTAAGTTTTTATTTGTATTCATAAATTGTATGTTTGTTCTTAAAGTTCTAAAAACTTCGGAAATTGGAGATTTTGGATCTTTTTTTACAATTAATTCTTTTTCCATTATCTTTTACCTCCTTTTCTAAAATTCGAATCAAATTCTGGCACTTGCGCTAAAACAAGCAATCCTGTAGATTTTTCAATATCTTGTTCTGTTTTAACTGTATTATCTAACATATTAGCTATTAGTACTTTCATAACTGCAATTACAATTCCTATAAAAGCAAATATAACAATATCTTTTAAATGATTAACATTATATGGTGTACTTTCTACCTCTGCAGAATCAACAATATAAACATTATTTATATTATATATTTCTGATACTTGTGTGCTAAAAACTTTTGCTATTTCATTTGCTATATTACATGCATAAGTTGGATTTTCATTTGCTACTGATATTTCTATAACTTCAGTATCATTTTCAGAACTTACAGTAATTTTATTTTTTAATTGTTCTTCTGTAATATCTTTAATATTTAAATTTGTTATTACCTCTCTTAGTACTGTTTTACTTGTCATTAGTAATCTATATGTAGAAACCAAATTTGAATTTAAGGTTAATTCTGTTTGTGTGATAGCGCTGCTGTTATTTGTTTTTTCATCATTTGTTGTTGCTAAAACTAATTGAGTTGTAGATTTATATTCAGGTGTAACAAAAATAAATGAATAAATAATCCCTACTACTATAAATATAAGAGTAATTAATATAATTTCAATTCTTTTACTCCAGAAAATTTGAAATAATTCTTTTAAATCTAACTCTTCCATCTTATATTTCCTCCAATGTATTTGTTTTTGTAATTGTGAATAATAATGTTGCTATATATAAAGTTAAAGCTATTGGCATTGTATATGTTGTAAAAGGTATTTGAGTAATAACTATAATACTAAAATATATACCTTCTATTAATACCAAATTAATAAGTATTTTAAATACTTCTCTTATTATATTCTTATTTTTAATATTTCGAATTACAATATAAACAATACTTATTATTGTTGCTAATATTGTAGGAAACATATAAGGTGTTATAACTGTACTAATTCTGGTAGAAGGTATTGGTATTTCGTACAATTCAAGTTTTTCTACATCTATATTATATTTTTCAGATATTTTTGTTTTAAAATTATCCAATTCTTCTTGTGTATAATTTTCTAATTTAACAGAAAAAACTTGGTTTAATTTTTCAACATCTTGAACTAGAATTTTCCTATTTTGAAATGTTTCTTTTGCAATTGTTTCAATATCAGTTTTATTATAACCTTTACTTATCATTACTTCAATTCTAGTTCCTTTTTTATATGCAATAGATTTATTAAATCCTACTACAAATAACATTATAATTCCTGCTAAGATAATTAATACTATCAGCGATAAAATTATTTTTTTTATCTTAGATGTTTTTTTCATTTTTTTTAATCATTCCTTTCTTTTAGTTCAGAGCAAAAGCATCATTATTAATATATTTTTTATATGTTGCATATTGGTTTATGTGCCAAATTTACAACAAAAAGTTTGAATACAATAAATCTTATCTAATAGAGATTTTTCTATTAGGTAAAAATTTTAAGCCTGTCTATTATTTTTAACTGTTAGTAATGTAACAGTAAAGAGTATATTTCCTAACATTAGAACAATCCATCCCCAGAATAGTAATAATCCCATAGTATTAATTACTGTCATATTACTAAATGCAAATACTACAAATAAAATTAGAATAATAGATATTAAATCTATTGTTTTTAAATAAGCTATTTTTGTATTTTCAATAATTGTTTTATCTGTATTATTTTTAATTTCTTTTAATAAATTATTTATTAAACATGTATTTAAAATTATTAATCCTACAATTGCAGCTATAGAGTTAAAAGATAAAGCAATATTGGTTAGTCTAATTAATATAGTAATTAATGCAATATTTGTAATAGTACCAATTGTGGCTAATAATCCGTTTACTTTATATTTTATAATAAAATAAATACATATAACAACCATTATAATTGCAGTAATTAATAATAATGTATAAAATACAATATCATTTTCTGTTGTATTAATATATTCTTCTGCTGAAATAGTATATACAACTGGTGTTTTTCCAATGTTTGATAATTTTGATACAATTGTTGCTGTATTTAGTGTTGAATTTACAGTTGTAGTAGAAGTAAGATCTTTTGCCAATGTTATTCTTAATGTTTTTGCTGTTAATAATATATCATCATATGATACTTCTTCTATTTGTTCTTCATCAAATTCTACTACAAATTTATTAACTGTAGTTTCTCCATCTTCATCTGTACTGTTTTTATATGCTTCCATGTTATTTACTTTTTCTATTCCTAAATCTGTTAATTTTAGACTCATATAAATTACATAGCTTCCATCTTCTGTAGTAGCATATGTTGTTTCTACATTTTTTACAATTGAGGTATCTGATGCATCTAGAATAATATCGCTTGTGTTAGAATCTTTTAATTGTAATTTTCCTTCCATTGGTAATATTGATTCTATATCTTCAGGATATTCGTCTTCAAAATTCAAAACAATTTTACCTGTTTTTTTATCTAAATCTATACTATATTGATCTGCTTGTAGAAAATTTAATCTTTCTTTAAAAACTTTTAAAGATTTTTCATAATTTTCTGTAGTTAAATTTTCTTTTGAATTAACTGGTTCTTCTTCTGTTGTATAGTCTTTCGTATTTTCTATATCTGATTCAGATATTTCATTTCCATCTTTATCATAATAGGTCGTATTAACGCTATCATCTACTTCTAATTCTAAAATTGTTGCTCCTTTAAGGTCTGAAGCTAATTTATAGTTTGGAATTTTATTTATATATTGATTAAATTGTTTTATATAAATTCCTCCAAAACCAATTAAAATAATTAACATGCATATAAGTATAATAAGCACTAATTTTAAGCTTTTTCTATGTTTCAATTTTATTCCTCCTAATTTTATAATCAAAGACAATATAAATTTTATATCAATTACTTTATTTTTTCAATAGTTTTTTTTAAAAAATATAAGTTATTAAATTTTATATATATCCACATAAAAAATTAAATGTAAACACGCTATTTATATTACTAAACAAAAGTACATGAGATATTTGTAATAAAAGTAATATAACTATAAGTAAAAAGAAAGATTAAACTAATAATCTTTCTTTTATTTATATTATTTTTATAAATTATTTAGTGATTGATAAAATTTTTAACTGAATAATTCCTCCTGGTGTATTTGCCTCTACTACTTGATTTTTCTTAGCACCTAATAATGCTGCTCCAATTGGTGATTCATTAGATATTTTGTTAGCTGATAAATCTACCTCTGTTGAACCAACAATAGTATATTCAATATCTTCATCAAATTCTATATCATGTACTTTTACTTTATTTCCTATTTGTACAATTTTTGTATCAATTTCTGATTCATCTATTATTCTAGCATGTCTTAATTTATTTTCTAAATCTGCAATTTTTGTTTCATTTGCAGCTTGTGCATTTTTAGCTTCATCATATTCAGAATTTTCTGATAAATCTCCAAAGCCTAATGCAACTCTAATTCTTTCTGCAATTGCTGATCTTTCCTCAGTTTTTAAATAATCTAATTCTTTTTCTAATTTATCATATCCTTCTTGCGTTAATAGTATTTCTTTTTCTTCCATGATAACATTCATTCCTTTCTTGCACAAATTTTAGTTTTATTTTTTGCTAATATGCTTTTCTATATTAAACCCAAAAAAAACATTTGTCAAGCTTTTTGCATTATAAACTTAAATTCTTTTGTATTAATTACTCCACTATTTCCAATTAAATTTAAAATATTAATTTTATCTTCTTCTATTTTATTTATCATTTTTTCATAATTATCTGTTTTCCAATTAATTATGCTTTCATATAAATAAAGCATATCATATTGATTTAATATGTTTTCTTTTCTAAATATATCTTTTATATTATTATTAAAATCAATTCTACATGAATTAACAACAATTCCATTAAATAATCTAGATTTTATTTTAATGTTTTTATTGGAATTAACTATAATTGCATTGTTATTAATTAAAAAATCATTTATTTGAATTTCATTAAAATCTAAATTTACAATTAACTTTGAATTTACTAAACTTTTTGTATAACTATTTGAAAATTGAATTGCTATTCCTTCATCATTATACAACTCATTTTCTATTTTTTTAAATTGAAACATCTTTTGTGTAACAATTTTAATACTTTTATATTGCAAAGCTAGGTTCTTAATAATAAATTGATGTAAAATAGAATTTTTGTTACATAAAATACTAATGTCGCACATGTTTGGTTTAGAACATTGTAGTTTATGAATGTACTCTAATTCTTTAAATAATAATATTTTCTTTATTTTTTGTCCATCAAAATATGGTAAATTATACTTTATTAAAAGTTCTAATATATTTTCATTTAATAAATCATTTGAAATAACAAATTTACTATTTGCTATTTTTTTAATTTTAGTCATTTTCTTAATAATATTATTCATTTTTTTCTTTTTGGCTTTTTCTTTTATTGGTAAAATACATACTTTAAAATTATTTTCTTTAATTGTAGGAATATTAAATTTATATTTAAAGAAAAAAATTAAATATTTAAAATAATACAAAAATTTATTTTTAATAACATCTTCATATTTATAAACTTTTTTTAAATAAATAACATTTTGCATAAAAAAACCTCTCATATTATTTATAATTATATGAGTGGTTGTCTTTTTCTATTACATATTTATTTTATTTTTAGTTTTTATAATTAGTTATTCACTCTTCACTATATTGATGAGGTGAAATTAAAATAATAAAAATATGAAAGTTGTTATTTTTAGTATTTTATCAGTATCCATTTCAGTTTTTCTTTAAAGTTGTTCAAGCAATTATTGCATAATAGATACAAACTTTTTATCGCTATTTCTTTGATATTCTTTGTTAGAATATTTATCCAGCATATAATATAGCATACTTACATATTATTAAAGTATATAATATTTTTTATAAATTGCAACAAAATTTATAAAAAAAACTCAAAGAAGTAACAGACTTCTCTGAGAAATCAATCCATTTGTTTTCAGGTACATACGAATTCCAAGAAATGAATTAAGAATATACATGCCCACATTCCACCATTTATAAATTCTTTTTTACGTTCTTTTCCTTCAATTATTATTGCTTTTATTATGTTGATTAGAGCTGTCAATACTACCATAACAAGAAAAACAATATATAATGTTGTTCTTGTTATAAATTCATCTTTAAAGAATAATTCGTATATAAGTCCAGTCAATGCAGACATCGAAATAAAAAAACCTAACAGATCATAAGTAAAACTATTCACTATTTTTGCAGTTATTGATTTTACTTTTCTGGGTATTTTTGATATACATTCAGCAAATGAATAAGACTCAAAATACTTTTGCATACTCTTAATTTCAGAATGGAAAGCAATCAAAATAGCAACAACTCCAACAAAAGATATTCCGAATACTACAAAGAACCAAATTCTTGGATCAATACCGTAGTATTTCCGAATGTGATATTGAGCAATGAAAAATGCTACAACTGCCAAAATTGTTCCTAAGATTTTTAATAATTTCTTTTTCATAAAGTTCATCCTTTCTTAATGTGTTGTGGATTGATTTTTTTGTTCTAAATCATAGAAACTGTAATTATTATACTACATAATTCCTTATTTTTCAACTTTTTCATCTTTTAAACTCATTATACATATAAAAATTCCTTTGTAGCATAGGAATTTGGCTTTTCCATAAATCTTAACCCCATATGAGTTTTGACTAATGGTACAAAACATCATTGATATTAAAATATATAAGCAAAAATCTTAAAAAAATTTTTGCATGAAAATAAAAATAAAATATAATTTTTTGCAAACTTTTGTTTATGTTTCTATTGACTTTTATTCAAATTCTTTATATAATTTAAAAAGAAAATAAGGAAAAGCAGAGTGTGGTATCATCTCA
>CANQZV010000006.1 GCA_947628425.1 uncultured Clostridia bacterium
TTTCCTTATTTTTATATAAAATTTTTCATTTTGTGGAAAACATATCGGGATTTTTTCAAAAAATACCGAAACTTAAAAAATAAAAATATATTGAAATTTATCTAATTATATGTTAAAATAGTAAAGAAAGTCGTAATATATACTATTATAAACTAAGTATAAAATATATTCTATTTTAAAGAAAAAATATTACAAATTATTTAAACTACAATGCATTTAAAAAAGAATTTTATTTACAACTGTAATGAGAAAAGAAAATGTAAGTAAGTGCTATAAATGCAATGGTGAAGAAATAAAAAGTAGAAAACTAAAAATCATTTGTGAAAATAATAATATTATTCTAACCATTCAATGAATATAGCATTAGATGAATAAAAAAAATGAAAACAGATAGGTGAATGCATTAACTAAAGGTTAGTGCATTTGTGTAGAATATCGCAAGTTTATTCTGAAAATTTATAAGCAAAAATGTAAAAAATATTTAAAGGCAGTATAATCCAAAATTTAAAAAAATGAAAAGGGATGAAATAAATGTACATAAAATTTAAAAGGGGATTTGATGTAATTTTAGCAATAATTTTGTTAATTATTTTATTTATTCCAATGTTGATAATTTCTATTTGTATAAAAATAGAAGATGGCTCACCTGCAATATTTAAACAAGTGCGTATGGGTAAAAATTTGAAACCATTTAATATATATAAATTCAGAACAATGAAAACACAAAGGGAAGAATTAAACAGTGAAATGACTCATGAAGAAATGGTAACAAAAGTTGGAAAAATATTAAGAGCTACAAGTATAGATGAATTACCACAATTAATAAATATATTAAAAGGTGAAATGAGCTTTATTGGACCAAGACCATGGATACCAGAATATTATGAATGGTTTACAGATGAACAAAAAAGAAGAAGCAATGTAAGACCAGGAATTACAGGACTAGCTGCTGTAAAAGGAAGAAATGGAATAAATATTTTTAAAAAAATAGAATATGATCTACAGTACATAGAAAATATGAGTTTATGGTTAGACATTAAAATTTTTGTATGGTCAATTATAGCAGTATTTAAGAAAACAAATGCAGAAATATCAGAAGATGGAATAAAAGATGAATTAACAGAATTAAGAGAACAAAAAGAAAAAATACATATTTAATATTAAAATTTATGAAATACTGTAAAATGATATTGATAAAGCTAATAGACAGAAGAAAGAAAGGAATAGTAAAGTATGAAAATCTTAGTAGTGTGTCAGTATTATTATCCTGAACCTGTAAGAATAACAGATATTTGTGAAGAGTTGGTTACTAGAGGCAATGAAGTAACAGTTTTAACCCAAATTCCCAATTATCCGATGGGCGAATTCTATAATGGATATGATGTAAAAAAAAATAGACAAGAGGTAATTAATGGAGTAAATGTTCACCGCTGTTTTACTATTCCGAGAAAAACAGGTTTTATTAATAGAATTTTAAATTATTATAGTTTTTCGATATCATCTACACTATATATAAATAAGCTAAAGAAAGACTTTGATGTAATATTTGTTAATCAATTATCTCCTGTAATGATGGCTAGAGCAGCAATAAAATACAAGAAAAAGTACCATAAAAAATTAATTTTATATTGCTTGGATTTATGGCCGGACAGTTTAGTATCTGGTGGTGTAAAAAAAGGATCTATAATATATAATATTTATAAAAATGTTTCCAAAAGAATATATAAAAAAGCTGATAAAATATTAATAACTTCAAAGTCCTTTAAACAATATTTTAATGATATGTTTGAAATAAATGATACATATATTGATTATCTACCACAATATGCTGAATCATTATTTGATAATAAAAAATGTAGTAAAGTACCAGACGATAAAATAAATTTAATTTTTGCAGGGAATATAGGAAAAGCACAAAGTATGTCAACAATACTAGAAGCAGTGGAAAAAACTCAAGATATAAAGGAATTGTATTGGCATATCATTGGAGATGGTTCGGAATATGATTATTGTCGTAAAGCTATTATAGATAGGAAATTAGAAAATATAGTAATGCATGGAAGAAAACCAATAGAAGAAATGCCAAGATATTATAAAATGGCTGATGCAATGATTGTAACTCTTAGTGGTGAATCAGAAATATCAATGACACTTCCAGGAAAGGTTCAAACATATATGGCAGCTGGCAAGCCGATTATTGGTGCAGCTAATGGAGAAACTAAAGAAATAATCGAACAGGCCAAGTGCGGCTTTTGTGGAGAAGCAGATAATAGTGATGAACTTGCAAAAAATGTAAGACGATTTATAAAGACAAAAGACAAAAAGAAATTAGAAAAAAACTCATTAAATTTTTATGAAAAAAATTTTACTAAAAAAATATTCATAAATAAATTAATGAAAGAATTAAAAAATTAAATAATTAAATAATTAAGAACGAGAGGTAATATGATGACTAAATTTGCAGGAAAAACTTTAATGATCACAGGTGGAACCGGTTCATTTGGACATACAGTATTAAAACATTTTTTAAAAACTGATATTGGAGAAATAAGAATTTTTTCGAGAGATGAAAAAAAACAAGACGACATGCGTCATCAACTACAAGCAAATTATCCAGGATATTATAATAAAGTTAAATTTTATATTGGAGATGTAAGAAACATACAAAGTGTTAGAGATACTATGGTTGGAGTAGATTATATATTCCATGCTGCAGCATTAAAACAAGTTCCATCATGTGAATTCTATCCTATGGAAGCTGTTAGAACCAATGTTATTGGAACTGATAATGTATTACATGCTGCTATAGAAGAAAAAGTTGAAAGAGTGGTTTGTTTGTCTACAGATAAAGCAGCTTATCCTATTAATGCTATGGGAACCTCTAAGGCTATGATGGAAAAAATTATTTTTGCTAATGCTAGAGTTGCAGCTCAAAGAAATGGACCTGTTATTTGTTGTACTAGATATGGTAATGTTATGTGCTCAAGAGGTAGTGTTATTCCGTTATTTATTGCTCAAATAAAAGAAGGTAAACCAATTACTATAACAAATCCTGATATGACCAGATTTCTAATGAATCTAGACGAAGCAGTAGATTTAGTTAAATTTGCTTTTGAAAATGCTAATCCAGGAGATTTATTTATACAAAAAGCAGATGCATCAACTATTGGAGATTTAGCAAAAGCTGTTCAATCTTTATTTGGAAATACAGGTATAAATATTATTGGTACAAGACATGGAGAAAAATTATATGAAACATTAATGACAAAAGAAGAAAGATTGCGTAGTGAAGATATGGGCAACTACTATAGGGTTGTTGCTGATAATAGAGATTTAAATTATGACAAATTTGTAGTTCAAGGACAAGTAAAAACAATGGCAGGTGAATCATATACAAGCCATAATACTAAAAGGCTTGATATAGAAGAAATAATTAAAAAACTCCTTACAACAGAATATGTACAAGAAGAATTGAAAAGAATTGAAGAAGAAAAAAATAAATAATTCATTTAGGAGAAATATTATATGAAAGTATTAATAACTGGTGCAAATGGATTTATTGGTAAAAATTTAATTTTTCATTTGCAAGAAATGGACAATATAGAGATTATTAAATTTGATAAAGATGATAATTTTGACATACTAAAAGATAATATTAAAGATATTGATTTTATATTTCACTTTGCAGGAATAAATAGACCAAAAAATAAAAAAGAATTTTATGAAGGAAACTTTGATTTTACTAAAGAATTGATAGATTTAATTAACAAAAACAACAGAAAAATTCCATTTGTATTTTCTTCAAGTATACAAGCTGAATTAAATAATGACTATGGTAAAAGCAAATTAATGGCAGAAGAATATATAAGAGAAAATGTTAAAAATAGCTATATATTTAGATTTCACAATGTATTTGGAAAATGGTGTAAACCAAATTATAATTCAGTAATTGCTACTTTTTGTTATAACATATCACATAATTTAGATATAACTATTAATGATGAAAATGTAGAATTAGAACTAATTTATATAGATGATATTTGTTATACTTTAAAGGATTTATTAATTGGTAAAAAAGATAATATGGAATATAAAAATGGGATTTATTATATTAATCCTAGATATAAAGTTACACTCGGTTACATAGTAGAATTATTAAAGGAATTTAAAAATGATATGAATAGTATTTTTGTTCCTAACACAGGAGATGAATTTACTAAAAAATTATTTGCAACATATGTTAGTTATATGCCACTTGAAGAGGATGTTTTTTCTCAAAAAAAACATGTAGACCAAAGAGGTAACTTTATTGAACTTGTTAGAACGATGAAAAATGGACAGTTTTCTATATCAATGTCTAAACCAGGAGTGGTAAGAGGTAATCATTATCATCATACAAAGATGGAAAGATTTATTGTGGTTAAAGGAAAAGCGAAGATAACCTTAAAAAGTATTATAGATAATACTGTAAAAGAATTTTATGTTTCGGATCAAGAAATTCAAATAATTACTATTCCTGTAGGATATACTCATAACATTGAAAACATCGGTGATGATGAGATGATATTAATTCTATGGGCAAATGAACTATATGATGAAAATAATCCAGATACATATTATAAAGAAATAAAATAAGGGGGATTTATGAGAATAGATTATTCAAATGTTGAATTTAAGGACAATGGAAAACTAAAATTATTAATTATAGTAGGAACAAGACCAGAAATAATTAGATTGAGTGCTGTTATTAATAAATGTCGAATATATTTTGATACTATTTTAGCTCATACTGGACAAAATTATGATTATAATTTGAATGAGATTTTCTTTAAAGATTTAAAAATAAAAAATCCTGAAGTTTATATGGATGCTGTTGGTTCTGATTTAGGAGAAACAATAGGGAATATTATAGACTGTTCTTATAAATTAATGAGTACTATTAAACCTGACGCTTTATTAATTTTAGGAGATACTAATAGTTGCTTAAGTGCTATTGCTGCAAAACGACTTCATATTCCAATATTTCATATGGAAGCTGGAAACAGATGTAAAGATGAATGTTTACCAGAAGAAACAAATAGAAGAATTGTAGATATTATATCAGATGTGAATTTAGCATATTCAGAACATGCTAGAAAGTATTTACATGAATGTGGACTGCCAAAAGAAAGAACTTATGTTACAGGAAGTCCTATGGCAGAGGTACTAGAAAATAATTATGAGGAAATAAAAAAATCAGATGTTCTTCAAAGATTAAATTTAGAAAAGAAAAAATATATTTTACTTTCTGCACATAGAGAAGAAAATATAGATACTGATAAAAATTTTAATTTATTGTTTACGGCTATAAATGAACTCGCAAAAAAGTATAATATGCCAATATTATATTCATGTCATCCAAGGAGTAGGAAAAAAATTGAATCAATTAGATTTAAGTTGGATAATAGAGTAATACAACATGAACCGTTAGGATTTCATGATTATAATAATTTACAAATGAATGCATTTTGTGTTGTTAGTGATTCTGGAACATTACCAGAAGAAAGTAGCTTTTTTACAAGTAAAGGATATTCATTCCCAGCAGTATGTATAAGAACTAGTACAGAAAGACCAGAAGCATTAGATAAAGCATGTTTTATTTTAGCAGGAATTGATAAAATAAATTTATTACAGGCTGTAAATACAGCAGTTGAAATGAATAAAAATGGAGATATCGGTATTCCAGTACCAGATTATATAGAAAAAAATGTAAGTAGTAAAGTAGTTAAACTAATTCAAAGTTATACTGGTATAGTAAATAAAATTGTTTGGAAAAAAAAGGAGTAAATTATTAATGAATGATATAACAGCTATAATTTTAACTAAAAATGAAGAAGTAAATATAGAACGATGTATAAATTCAATTAGAGACTTTGTGGACAGAATTTGTGTAGTTGACAGTGGTAGTATAGACAAAACAGTAGAAATTGCCAAAAATCTCGGAGCAGAAGTATATACACATATTCCATTTGAACATTATGCCAAACAATTTAATTGGGCGCTAGATAATTTAGAAATAAATACAAAATGGATTTATAGAATTGATGCTGATGAAGTAGTAACAAATAAATTAAAAGAAGAAATAATCATGGAATGTAAAAAACATTATAATGATGATGTGAATGGAATGATTATGAAGTTTAAAATATATTTTATGGGAAGATTTTTAACACATGGCGGAACTTATCCATTTTACAATCTAACTATATTTAAAAATGGAATGGGAAGATATGAAAACAGATCTATGGGAGAACATATTGTTCTAAAAGAAGGACACACTATAGATTTACAAAACGACTGCTTACATTATGATTTTAAGAATTTAAATGCATGGATTGATAAACACAATTGGTATGCAACTCGTGAAGTGAATGATTATTATGCTACTGTATGTAATAAACAAGTTGAAACATTATTATATCATGAAGCAGAAAAAACAAAAAAGTTAAGAGATGGAATATACTATAAATTACCCAAATTTTTTAGAGCAAGATTATATTATTGGTATAGATATTATATTAAAATGGGTTTTTTAGATGGAACAGCAGGAAAAATTTATGCTTTTTTACAAGCATATTGGTATAGATATTTAGTAGATGCAAAAATATATGAAAGGAAATTAAATGAAAAAATTAGTTCAAATAAATAGTATATGTGGTTGTTCCACAGGGAACATAATGGAATCTATAGCTGAATATGCAGACAATAATGATTATGAAGTTTATAATTTTTATAGAAATGGAAAACCATCAAATAAGAAATATGACATTTGTTTTGAAAATAAATTAGAGTTCTATATTCATATATTTTTAGCAAGAATAGGTTTAAATGGGCATGGATCGTATTTTTCCACAAAAAAATTAATAAAATATTTGAAAAAAATCAATCCAGATATAATTCAACTTCATAACATTCATGGATATTATATTAATTTAAAATTATTATTTGATTATTTAAAAAATGACTATACTGGAAAAGTATTCTGGACAATTCATGACTGCTGGGCACTTACTGGACATTGTTGTTATTTCTCAGAGATTAATTGCCAAAAATGGCATAATGGATGTAATAATTGTCCTCAACTTTATAGATATCCAAAAGAATATATAGACACTACAAATAAAGAGTACATATTAAAAAAGGACAATTTTACTAATGTGAAAAAAATGACAATAATTACTCCTTCAAAGTGGCTTGAAGGAGTGATTAAGCAGTCATATCTAAAAGAATACAATACAAAAGTAATAAATAATGGAATAGATTTTAATGTTTTTAAAAATTACCCTAATAATGAACTTAAAGATACTTATTTAAAATATAAAATTCCAAATGAAAAGCAAATATTACTTGGTGTTGCTATTGGGCTCGATAAAAATAAAGGGTTATATGACCATATTGAGATTGCTAATAGATTAAATGATAATCAAGTACTTGTATTAGTTGGAATTGATAAAAAAATAATGAATACGATTAAAACAAATGTAAAAAATTTAGATAGAGTAATTATGCTACCAAGGACTAATAATCAAATTGAATTAGTAAAACTATACAATATAGCAGATTATTATCTTAATTTAAGTATAGAAGAGACTTTTGGTATGACTACTATTGAAGCAATGGCTGTTGGAACTCCAGTTATAGTATATAATAAAACAGCAGTACCTGAATGCGTGACTAATGATTCTGGTATCATAATAGATAATTATGATAATAGAATAAATTTGATAATGAAAGTAATTAATAGTAGTTATAAGTTTGATAAGCAAAAAATAATTAATAATGCTAAGCAATATAGTAAAGAAAAACAAAGTGAAATGTATTTGGAATTGTATAATTCTAAAGGAGAAGAATATTATGAAAAATGATATCAATATAAAAAAGATTATTGTATTTCATCCAATGAAGCAACATTCATATAAAACAGCTGAAGCTTTAGCTAAAAATGGAATGTTATATCAGTATTGTACAAGTATATATTACAATCCAAAATCTTTTTTATATAAATTTTTATCTATATTTTTAGGTGAAAAAAATATGGAAAAGATGTTGAGTAGAAATTCAGATATTCTTACGCCATATGTAAAAACATATTCAACATTATTAGGATTAATTTTTTTATTAGTAGAACGATTAGACAAAAATAGTAATGATAAATATATTACAAAAATGCAATATTTATTAACGAAAAATATTGGTAAAAAAGTTGCTAAAGTAGCGATAAAGAATAAAGTTGATATAATAATTACTTATGATACATGGTCTTATGGATTAATAAAAGAATTACGTAAACGTAAATCAAATATTAAAATTGTATTAGATTACTCATCATTGTATGCTGAAGAAATATTAAATATACTTCAAACTGATATCAATATAAATAAAAACATAAATAGAAATATGTATGACCGATCACTAAGTGCATTTAAACCAAATTTAATCAATTTATATAGATATGAAAAAGATAATTCTGATTTTTTCCTATCACCATCAAGTGTTGTAGATAAATCATTAATCAAATATGGAGTTGATACAAAAAAAATCTATAGATGTACTTATGGAACTAATTTTAATAGAGTATTATTAAAAAAGAAAAGCAATAAACAAATTACATTTATATATGTAGGAAGATTAAGCTATGCTAAGGGTGTCCATTATTTAATTAATGCATTTAATAAAATATATAGAGAAGATGTTAAACTGATATTAGTAGGAAATGATATTGATAACATGTCCAAATTTGTCAAATCTAAAAATATTGAAATAATAGGTGAGGTACAACATAGTAAACTTTTTAAGTTATTAGAAAAATCAGATGTTATTATATCAGCTTCACTATATGATAGCTTTTCAATTGCACTATTAGAAGGTGCATCATATAATTTACCAATAATTTGTACTTATAATGTAGGAGTGTCTGATTACATAGTTGACGGTAAAAATGGATTTGTTATTAAAATTCAAGATAGTGAAGAAATCAAGAAAAAAGTTGAATATATTTTAAATAATAAAAATGAAATGCTATACAAAATGAGTAAAGAATCAGGAAAAATAACGGATAAATTAACTTGGGATAATTATTATAAAAATATTCAGTACTCACTTGTAAAAATATGTAAAATATAATAAGGAGAATTAGTTATATGAGCAAAATAACAATCGTAACAGCCTTTATTAACATTAATAGAGATAATTGGAAAGAATTTGGAAGAACAGAAGAACAATATTTTAATTATTTTAAGCTTTGGGCAAAATTAAAAAATGACATAATTGTATATGTTGAAAATAGTGATTTAGCAGAAAGAGTATTGGAATATAGATCATCTTTAGGATTAAAAGATAAAACAAAAGTAGTGATAGTAAATGATTTCACTAATATTGATCAACAATTATATAATAGCATAAAAAATACAGCTCAAAATAAATATCATAAAATATTTAGAACAAAACCTAATAATCCTGAAGTATGGAATTATGATTATGATTATATTATGATGATGAAAATGTGGTGTGTAAGCAATGCTATTGAAAGAGGTATTGCTGAAGGAATGATTGCTTGGGTAGATTTTGGATATTTGCATGGCGGAGATGATATTAGTTCAAAATCAAATTTTAATTTTGAATGGGAATATGAATTTAATCAAAAAATGAACTTATTTTCAATTCAAAAACTTGATGAACGTCCTATTTTTGAAATCGTGCAAAGTATGAACACTTATATAATGGGGACTATAATTGTTGGTCCTGAAATGTTATGGCCAACATTTTGGAAAATGATGAGAAATAATATGTTATCACTTAATAAATGTGGTTTAGTTGATGATGATCAATCAATAATTCTAATGTGTTATAGGGAAAATAGAGATATGTTTTGTATTAATGAATCATCTTGGGGATTACCAATAAAGCAATTTGGTGGAAATGATTACTTAATTTTAAAAAAGATATCTATGAAAGAAAAACTAAAAATGAATTTAAAAAAGCCATTTAAAAAGGTTAAAAAAATATACAATAATTATAAGTATTCAATTCGAATTTTTAAAGAATTACAAAAAATTAATATAAATTAATACAAAAGAATGAATAATAGGAGGAAAGGTTACTATGATTGAATATGTAGTGATGTTTATACTGAGTATAATTTCATTTAAAATTGCATTAATATTCAAAAATAAGAAAACATTATTTTACATCTTCTCATGTATTGGTATAATATTACCATGTATGTTAGCAGGATTAAGAGATACTTCTATTGGAACTGATACAAAACATTTTGCAATGTATGGTTTTAAATATGCATCATCTTATGAAAGCTTATCTGATTTTTTGATGTTTTTTCAAAAGGGAGAATTTTTATATTGGATTATATGTTGGATTTCTGCAAATATTTTTCACAATATAGGTGTTAGCTTCTTTATATATGAATTACTAGTTGTTCTTCCAATATATGTAGCACTAATCAAAATTAAAAAATCTGATAACACCGTTATTTTTGGTATGTTGCTATTTTATTTATTATGTTATAATCAATCATTGAATTTAGTGCGTCAGTCAATTGCATTGTCTTTTTCCATTTTAGCGTTAGTTTTTTTAGAAGAAAAGAAATATTTTAAAGTTATATTTTTTACTATTGTTGCATTTTTATTTCATATGTCAGCAATTATTATGTTTATAATTTATGCAATTTATTTTGTATTAAATTTAAATTTAAAAAAATGTAAAATAATAGTTGAATTAATTATGGCGATTATTTTTATATTTTTATTAATAAATTATGAAACAATATTAACTTATATGGGAGAAATGTTTAAAGATGGAGTAGGCATATATTCTGAATATTTAGATAGTGAATTTTATAAAACTAATTCAGGTAACTTCTTTTTGGTAGAATTTGTAATAAATTGCATACTTATTTTACTTATGATAATTTTTAAAAACAATATTAAAGAATATACTAAAAATTACGATTTTTACTTTTTTATTTTATTAATAGCCTTTTCTAGTAATTATTTAAGCAATATAATTCAATCTTCGGAAAGAGTTATGTATTATATAAAATATCCTTTATACTTTATTATTTTTTCTAGATTGCCATTTTACTTAAAAAATAATAATAAAATAATTATTACAAGTTCAATATTATTATATTCTTTATATTTTTTTATATTTAATATTGTTATACATAATGCAAACGAAACGGTACCATACATTTTTAGATAATTTATTATTAGGAGAGATAGAAAAATGATTGACTTAAGTATAATAATTCCTTTTTATAATACTGAGAAAAATGTTTTAAAACAATGTTTAAATTCAGTTACGAATTATAAAAAATTAAACTATGAAATAATTATAATAAATGATGGGTCTAAGAAGTATTCAAATGTTGAATATGAAGAACTTATAAGTAAATTTTACAATACCAGTAATATTAACTATATTTATAAAAAAAATGAAGGAGTTAGTTCTGCAAGGAATCTTGGAATTAAATTGGCAAAAGGAAATTACATTACATTTGTAGATTCTGACGATATTTTTTTATTTGATAACTTGGACTTAAATTCTATAAAAGATAATTTTGATATTATTATATATGATTTTAATATTTATAGAAATGGTAACCTTTATCAAAAAAAGAATTTGATTTTAAAAAACGAGAAAATAAATTTAGATATATTAAGAAAAAAATTTATAATTAGTGATGATTTTAATGAACCATTTGCAAAAATTATAAAAAAAGAATATTTAATAAATAACGAAATATACTTTGATGAAAATCTTATAACAGGAGAAGATGCAATTTTTAATTCTAAATTATTATGTTATAATCCAAAGATTTATCATAATAGTAAAACAATATATATATATAATCAAGATATTAATACATCACTTGATAGATGGTGTAGATTACCCGAGAAAACTTTAGAAAGCACATTATGTTTATGCAAGCAAAAATATGAGTTTTTAAAGAAATACTTTACTGGGAAAGAACAAGAAAAACTATATGAAATTTATATTAATTATTTGATTGATGTGCTATTTAGTTCTGCACTTGCATTATGTAAAAGTACAAAAAATAGTATGGACTATGTTGTCCAAATAAGTAGTTTTATTAGAAATAAAAATATAGATATAACAAGCATTGATTTTAAACATAAAATTAAACTCAAATTAATGGAATACAAAAGAGGACAATTATTTAAATTTTATTTATTAAAACATTCTCATAAGAAAAAAAATATTCATTCAAGCTTATTTTAATAAAAATCTTGGAAATGATTTGTTTTTGTCTATATTATCAAAAAGATATAGCTGAAAATTTTATTTATTTTCATATTTACATTGTCATTCTTATAAAAATTATAAAATTAATAGATGATTTTACTTTTTATTTATTAATAAGATATCAAAATTACTTTCAAAAAATCATAACTATTATATAAATCACTTAATAAGAAATGCTGATATAAATATAATGATTGATGGCAGTATATTTATTCAAAATAATAAAAAGTTGAAAAGTAAGAATTTTTACAAAGATATTTTAGTTAAGCAAAATACTAAAAATGTATGTATTTGACTCAAATTTTGAACCTTATGACAATGATTATTTTTTAAATGATTATGAAAATAAAATAATAGAACTAATTGAATGTTTTGACAAAAAAATATAATGTAACTTTAATTTTTTTTAAGCAAGAAGGTGATGAGAAAGCAATTAGAAGAATTATGGAAGTATTCTATCCCATTAATTCCAAATCAATTATCTTGGTGGATAATTAATTGTTCTGATAGAACAATTATATCAAGCCTTTTAGGAATAGCTGCTAATGGTGTTTATGCTTTTGTAAATAAATTATCTTCTATAGTTATAATATTTTTTAATATATTTAATTTAACCTGGGCAGAATCAGCATCTGTTCATATAAAAGATGACAATAGTTCAGAATATTTTACAAAAGTATTCAATCTTATTTAAAAAATCTTTGTATCAGTATGTCTTTTAATAATTGCGGTTATTCCAGTAATCTTTAAAATTCTTGTACCTGGTGAAGATTTTTCAAATGCATATTATCAAATTCCAATACTATTGATTGCTATATTATTTAACATTACTGTTTCATTTTTTGGTTCAGTATATGTTGCATTAAAAAAAAACAAAGGAAGTTTCAAAAACTTCGATTTATGCAGCAATAATCAATATAGTTGTAAATCTTGCATTAATTAAATATATAGGATTATATGCTGCATCTTTATCAACTTTAATAGCTTTTTTAATGATGTCAATTTATAGATATATCGATGTTCAAAAATATATATTAATTAAAATAGATAAAAAAGATTATGATAACTTATATTATATTTTTTATGATAGCATTGTTAATATATTATATTAGGAGTAATTTTATCTGTTTATTTTTTGTCTTTTCAACTATTATCTTCAATACTTTATATAATAAAGAAAATATTGCTTGGATAATTAAATCACTGAAAAAATATATTAATACAAAATATAATCTACTATAAATGTTTATAATTTTATAAACTTGTAAGAATTACAAATATTTTTTGAAATGCTAAAAACCGTGTAATTTTAAAAATGAATTATACAGTCTTTTTGTGATGCACAGCTAATTATCTATGGGTATTATGCATTCTTTGAATATACTAATAATATAAATTGTAATTATATAAATTTTCAGTTTATTTTGAGCAATTTATCTATGAAATTCTTTCAATTTCATTATAAATTTTATTTAAGCAACATATTAACAATATATAATGAAGAAATAGATGTCTAATATAAAGACATCTATTTTTTAGAGTTAATAATGTAATTGATAAGGTCAGTAACCATTTCTTTGTCATTTCCTTCAAATAAGTTAAGAGAGTCAATAATATAATTGTCAGTTTTAGAGTCTGGTAAATTAATGATTCCTGAAAATAAAGCATTAGCATCTACATTAAGAGCAGAACATATATCAACTAAAGTTTGAATACTAAGTCCAGTCTTACCATTTTCAGCTAAACTAATGAAGTTAACAGATTTTTGTAAGTCACTAGCCAGACTTTCCTGACTAAGTCCTCTAAGTAAACGAATTTGTTTAATATTTTTTCCTAGAGTTACAATAACACTAGATTTAATTATTTGATTTTCCATATAATACACCTCTTAATTTAATTGTACCTAACAATAATACTTTATAGAAGAAAACAATACTTTAAAATATAACAGTAATACTTGAAAAGATAAAGTAATTATGATACAATAGCAATTAAGAAGATAATAATATATTAACTATCAGGTATTATTATAACAGAATAATATACGAAAATATACAAATTGAAAAACTGGTTGCAAAAATAAAAAATTGCTTAATTAATTAACTGAGAAAACATATCAATGAAAATAGTATCCATTATAAATATTTACGTTTATATAAATTAAATATAAAAAGTAATAGAAAACATAATTTTGAAAGGATTGATTAATTGAAAAAAAGAAATTCAAATATAGAATTGTTAAAAATAATTGCAATATTTATTATTGTTATCAATCATGTTACAATGACTTTAACTACAAACAATATATACTCATCCCAATATCTACTTCCTGAAATAGCAACGTCAAATATACAACATTTGATAATATTCTTTTTTAGATATTTTGGTTCATGGGGAAATTGTATATTTTTAGTTTGTTCTGCATGGTTTTTATTAGAACAACCAAAAATTAAATTACAAAAGGTTATAAAGATTATACTTAATGTATGGGTAATAAGTATACTAATATTAGTTGGAGTTATGCTTCTGCCTAATATAAATGTTGATTCTAAGTATATATTATATTCTTTATTTCCAAATATTTTTGCAAATAACTGGTTTGTTACATGTTATATATTATTATATTTAGTTCATCCATATTTAAATATAATAATTAAATCATTAAGTAAAAATCAATTATTAGTGTTTAACATAGTAACATTTATTTTGTATATGTTAATTGGATCGATTAAATCTGATTTACTATTTAATAATCAGCTTATTATGTTTATTGTTATATATATGTATGTTGCCTATGTAAAATTTTATATGAGAGATTTTCATACAAATATGAAAAAAAATGTGTATTTATTTATAATCTCATCATTATTTATACTTCTAAGTTATTTAGCTTTAAACTGGTTAGTATTAAATATTGGTCATTGGCAAAATAAAATAATTCATTTTAACACATTATCAAACCCATTTATACTATTATCAGCAATATCAATATTTAATATATCTAATAATTTTAAAGAAAGAAATATTAAAGTTATAAATTATATATCAAGTATTACTTTACTGATTTATATTATTCATGAAAATATACTATTATTGAGATATATAAGACCATTATATTATATAATTATATATAATACATTTGGATATAATTATATAATAGTCTGGTTGTTGCTATTTGCTTTTTTATGGTTTGGAATTTCATTAATTATATCTATATTTTATGAAAAAAGTATAAATAAACTGATAGAAAAAATAAGTATCTATTTTTCTAATTTATTCGAAAAAAACATGGTAAAATTTTTCAATAGAAAAAGTAATACATAATTTTTTAGATAAAATATGAAATTTTGCATTCTTAATATCATCAATATATAAAGACCTTAAAACTAATGGAAAGCTAAAGGTTTTAATAATAAGAAATATTTTACCATATCTTGAGTATATAATTCATGATCGGACTATAATGATATATAATATTATCATGATTACTATTTTTTAAAAAATAAAATATTAAAAAGTGATTATGTATTAATTCATCATAGTAAATTATATAAAGCAAAAAAATACATTGCAAAAAATGTAAAAAAATGGAAGGATTATTTGAAGGAAATATTCCAATATTGTATTTTATAGCAGTATTATACATATTGCTTTTAGATAAACTAAAGCTAAACCAAAAAATATTAATTATTTACATTTTTTCTTATATTATTAAAGCATGTAATATATTGAGTTTTACAAATTTATTGATAATATCTAATATTGACTTTTTTATATATTTAGAATATTTAACAGATGATAAAGTTAAGACAGATATTATATCCAATTTTATATATAGAATAACTGATTATTTTTATAAAAAGATTTTTGAGTATAGCTTATTATATTTCGTACTTGCATTATTTGTTAATACAGCTTATTTTAAAGGATGTTGTAATACAGTATTTAGTTTTATATTGCCTAGCATAGATATTACTATATATTGTAATTGCTTTATATATGCTATATACATTATATTAATAATTATATCTGTTACTTTTTTAAGTATGGAAATATATGCAACCAATACCTTTACAGATATGAAAAGAAAATTAGATAAAGTCACAACTTGGACAGCTTTGGAAATAGATGATATAACTAGAGAAAAACTTTATATGTTATCAAGCATTGAAGATAAAAGTTTTTTTATTAGAGAAAATTCTTACAGCTTTTTTAGTATAGAATTTATAAAATATAAATTGAATAATTTGAAAACAGCAATTGTTTATTTAAATAATAAATCTAAATTAAAAAACAATTTCATTATAAGAATAAAAAAGGCATGTAAATTTATTTTTAGCAAAATAAAAAAACTACGATATATAAAAAAATATTTAAGAGGTTATTCAACAATTGAAATGCAGTTAATTAGAACAATAGGAATAAAAAATGGATATGGAAAAACACTTTACAGAAAAATATATGAAATAATTTATTCAAAAATATTCTTTGGAAGTTATAGAAAATACTGTAAAGACAATAAATATAGAGTAATTTGCTCATATAAAGAATATTTAATTTATTGCTATATAAATATAGCGGATATTAAAATTAATGGTGTAACATATTCGAATATGATAGAAGCATGGAACAAAGATAGTATAAAAGATGTTTCTTTTGAGGAATTTCTAATATCTATTTTAGGTTTGTCTTGGAGAAATATTAATGATGATATTTTAAGAAATTATTCTATAACTATAAAGAATTTTGATATACAAGAAGATGAATTGAAAAATAACATAAAAGAAATTTCCTCAAAAGCAAAAGGTTAGTAAAATATAAGGTAGAAAGATTAATTCTAAAAAAAAAAGAAAGAAGGTGTGCAGATATGAATAAAGTTAATCCTAATGATGTTGCAAAATGGTTTTGTAGTAAAAATATAATTGAAAACCAAAATTCTGAAGATGGAAATATGAAGTTGCAAAAATTATTATTTTTTGCACAACTAATTTATATGGAAAAACATAATGGAGAAACAATGTTTGATGAAAGGTTTAACGCTTTTAAAAATGGAATGGTTTTAGAAAGAATTAGAAAAGAATATAAAAATAATTATAAACAATTTATTGTAAATGTAAATGATTTAACATTTGATGAAGAAATATTGGAAAGTCTAAAACTTACTGTAAATATATTTGGTGATGCATCTGCACAAGAACTTTCAGAATTATCACATGAATTTGATGGTTGGAATAAATATTTTAAAAAATCGACTACAACATTAGGAAGATATATAAAAAAATTATCTATAGTTCCATATGATGAAATTAGAAAGGAACTATATAAAATAAAAAAAGTTTTAGATGCCTATGAAGTAACCTCAAAATTTAATTATAATGGAGCAGAAGATTATTGATTGAAAAGAGACAAATTCTTAATTTTCTTCCACCTAAATTAGATGGTAATTTCATTAGTGATAAAAGAAGGTACATGATAGTTACAAAAAATAATAATAGTATTGAAATGATTAATATATCATAAATAGATGGTAAAAGTGCAAAATTATTAAAAACAAAAGCTACTTTTGTAATTTTCAAAAGTAGTTCTTATTTTCTATATTAAAATTTATAATTGACAGTTGATATACGATTACCTATAATAGTAGTATCAAATATTTAAAATTAATTAAGAGGAAAAAATGGAATTAATAGGAGAAATTGTCGATATTATTTATCAAAATGAAATAAACAGCTATACAATTGCTACCCTAGAAACAGAGAGTGAAGTTTATACTGTGGTAGGATACTTACCATTTATTCATATTGGAGATACTTTAAAAGTTGTTGGTAAATTTATAACACACCAAGAATATGGAAGGCAATTTAAAATAGATACGTTTGAAAAAATTATTCCACAAACTTTAGATGCTTTAGAAAGGTATTTAGCAAGTGGAAATATTAAAGGAATAGGTCCAGCAACTGCAAGAAAAATTATTAAAGAATTTGGAGAAGAAACTGTTGCTATTTTTAAGTTTGAACCTGAAAAATTATCTAAAATAAAAGGTATTACCAAAGATAAAGCTATTGATATGGCTAATAGTTTTAATGAAAATTTAGAATTATGGCAAATTGTAGGTTTCTTAGAAAATTTTGGAATACCAGCAAGTTCTGCTCAGGGAATTTATAAAAAATTAGGTTCTGATACAATAAGAAAAATAGAAGAAAATCCATATATTTTAATAGATTTAGCAAGAGGTATAGATTTTAAGCAAGTAGATAAAATGGCTTTAGATCTAGGTATGGAATATACAAATCCTCAAAGAATTTCTAATGGTATTAAATATGCTTTAACAATTATTACATATAATGGACATACTTGTGTTCAAGAACAAAATTTAATAGATTTTATGAAAAATTTATTAGATATACCTGAGAACTTAATTCAAGCCGAACTAGTTAATTTAAAGGCAAAAGAAGAAATTGTTATAGAAGAAATAGATAATCAAAAATGGATTTTTTTATACCCATATTACAAAGCAGAAAAAAATGTTGCAGAAAAATTATTAGTGTTAGATAATGCAAAAAATATAAAAGAAATTTCTAAAATAGAAAAGGAAATTAAATTGTTGCAAAAAGAATCAGATATTGAATTATCTGAAAAACAGTTAGAAGCAATTAAAGCGGTAAATGAGAAAAATGTATGTATTATAACTGGTGGTCCTGGAACTGGTAAAACTACTATTATTAAGTCTATTATTAAATTATATAAAGAAAAAGGAAAAAAAGTAGCTTTGTGTGCTCCTACAGGTAGAGCAGCAAAAAGAATGGAAGAAGCTACAGGAAATGAAGCTAAAACTTTACACAGATTATTAGAAATTGGAAAATTAAAAGATGAATTAGGAATAGAGAATATTGATTATAATGTTACTCCGATTGATGCAGATGTAATTATTATAGATGAAATGTCTATGGTTGATATTTTTCTAATGAATTATTTGTTAAACGGTGTATATCTAGGAACAAAATTAGTTTTAGTAGGAGATGTTGATCAGTTACCATCAGTTGGTCCAGGTAATGTTTTAAAAGATATTATAGAGTCAAATAAATTTACTACAGTTAGATTAGATAAAATTTTTAGACAAGCTGCTAAAAGTAAAATTATATTAAATGCGCATAATGTTAACCAAGGAAAAACTTTTATATCTTCCTCAAATAATAAAGAACTAAAAGATGATTTCTTTTATATTAATGAGGCAAAACAAGATAATATATTATATCAAATTCTATCATTATCTAAGGATAGATTAAAAAATTATGGAGATTATGATTTTTTTAAAAATATTCAAGTTATTACGCCAACAAAAAGGGGAGTTTTAGGAACTAAAGAATTAAATAAATTATTACAACAAGAATTAAATCCAAAATCAGAAAATAAAAAAGAAAAAATTGTAGGAAACACTATATATAGGCAAGGCGACAGAATAATGCAAATTAGAAATAATTATGATATCTATTGGGAAAAAAATGAACCAAATTTTGAATATGGAAGTGGAGTATTTAATGGTGAATTTGGAACTGTGTATAATATTAATGAAGAGGAAAAACAAATAGAAGTAATATATGATGATGATAAACATGTATGGTATACATACCAAGACTTAGACCAAATTGAACATGCTTATGCAATTACCGTACATAAATCGCAGGGAAGTGAGTTTGATGTTGTAATTCTGCCAATTAGTTCATCTTCACCAATGTTACTAACAAGAAATTTATTATATACAGCTATTACAAGAGCAAAAAAACTTTTAATTATAATAGGTTCACATTATATAATTGAAAATATGATATCAAATTATGAGCAAAAAAAGAGAAATACAGGCTTAAAATATAAATTAATAAATAGTTAGTAAGTTATAAATTAAAAATTTAATTTATAACTTACTAAAACATATTGACAAAATAACAATAGTATGATATTTTAAATAAAAGGTGGTGAAAATATGTTAAAAACAAAATTAATAAAGAATTCTTATTCAAAAACAAAGTATAATAAAGAAATTAATAAAAATAAAAATTTAGAAATGTATATTATTAAATTAATAGATGAGGCAGAAGAATACCTAAAAAATGGAGGTAAAACTATTACTTTAGAAGAATGGAGAAGGGAGATAGAAAAGGAATATAATGTCGAATTATAAAGTAATTTTATCTAGTGAATTTAAAAGAGATATTTTTAAATTAAGTAAACATTTAGAACATTCTAAAATAAAATTTGTTACTAAAAAAATATATTCAGACATAAAAAATTTACAATATATGCCTAGAATACATAGAAAAGTAGTATATTACAAAGACACATCAGGAGAGTACCGAAGAATAATATCTGGAAAATATATAATTATTTATAAAATTAAAAACAATGAAATTATAATCTTAAGAATTTTTTCTCAAAAACAAAATTATTTAAATCCAAAAAAGTTTATTTTAAAAGAAAAATCCCAAAAGTATAAAATATTAATATAAAAAAGGAGTTTAATGTGAATAAATTACACTTTATTAATAGTGTTTTAAACATAATTTTTCCTAATGTATGTGGAATATGTAATTGTTTATGTAAGGAAGATTTATGTAAAAAATGTGAAATAAAATTAAATAAAATAGCAAAAATAAGAGTAGATAAATATAAAAAGTTTTATTTTAGAAAACATTTATTTATTTTTAAGTATGAAGGAATTATTAGACAAAAATTATTGGAATATAAATTCTACGAAAAAACATATATTTATAAAAGTTTTGTGAATTTTATATTAAAAAATAAAAAAATTTGTGATTTTTTGAAAAATTATGATATAATTATTCCAGTTCCAATACATAATAAACGAAAAAGAGAAAGAGGTTATAATCAAAGCGAAGTAATAGCAAAACAAATTGCAAATTCCTTTGAAAATTTAATATGTGTAACAGATGTACTTTACAAAAAAAAGTATACTAAACCACAAAGTTTAAAAACAAAGGAAGAAAGAAAAAAGAATGTTATTGGAGTATATGAAATTAAAAATAAAGAAAAAATAATAAATAAAAAAATTTTAGTATTAGATGATATTTATACAACAGGAAGTACACTTAATGAATGTTGTAAAGCATTAAGGCAAGCTAATATAAAATTTGTGGATGTTATAACAATTGCAAAAGATTAAAGTTTAAAATTATAAGTTGTAAATAATATCCTATAAATTTAATTTTGAACTTAATATTTCAAATATTAAATATCTTTATTTATAATAAAAACAGAAGAAAGGAATTAAATATGGAAGAGTTAGTTGAAAGTATATTAGATTATGTTAGATCAGATTATACAGATTATGCTATTATGATTAATGGTGAATGGGGAAGTGGAAAAACATATTTCTGGAACCATAAAATTAGAAATAAAATAGAAACAATGCATATTAATGGCAAGCAATTTACTACTATTTATATGTCTTTATATGGTATTTCTAACTTAGAGGAAATTAGTAAAAAAATATTTATAGAAACAACACAATTAATGGATAAAAACTTAAAAAAATTTATGAATAGCAATAATCAAACTAATATCCCTGAATATGCGAAAACAGGGTTAGATATGGCAAACTTTTTTGGTGTTACGCAAAATGGAGATAGAATTGATTATGCAGATTTCTTTTCAACCGATGATAAAATTTTATGTTTTGATGACTTAGAAAGAGCAAATGTTGATGTTATAGATATTCTTGGTTATATTAATAATTTTGTTGAACATGACCATATTAAAACAATTATTATATGTAATGAAAAAGAACTTGCTACAAAATTAAAAAGTAGTAATCTAGAAATGAAAACATTTATTGCTACTTATTTATTAGATAAAGAAGGTGATTTATCTAAAGTATCAGATAAACCTATTGTAGAAAAAATTCAAGATAAAATTGAATATGTATTTGACAAAGCTAATGATTATGAAAGAATAAAAGAAAAATTAATAGGTGAAACATTTGAATATGCACCTGAATTTACTTATATTATAAATGGATTATTAATGCGTTATGAAAATGATCCAGAGTTAATTAGGTTTTTAAGAGAAAATACAAGACTAATTATTTCTACATTTAATAAAAGTGGAACAAGAAACTTAAGAATTTTAAAGCATGCTTTAAATGATTTTAAAAAGATATTTGACATGGTAAATAAAAACTACCCAAATACAAACCAAAGAGTATTACAAACAATGTTAATATTTACAATTGCAGTTTCTTTTGAAATAAAAGCAGGTAAAATAACAAAAGATAAATTTATTAATATTAAAGACAATGAAGAGTACAAATCTATTTTAGTATCATCAAGAGTTTTAATGGATAATAGGCAATTTTATATTAAAGAATTTGATAATAATTATTATTATAATTTTAAGTCAGAATATAGATTTTTCAAATTTATTGAAATTTATGTACGAACTAGAATATTTGATATGAAAGTATTTAAAGAAAATATGGAGGTAATTAGAAACACAGTAGATACTGCAAAATTACCTGGATATAAAAGGCTTTTAACAGAAGAATATTGGAAAATTGATGATGACGAATTTGGAGGAGTTATAGAGGAAGTAATTGAAAATTTAAAAACTGGAAAAATTAATTTAATAGATATGGTTAAATTATTTGGATACTTTAGTTATTTTATAAAAAAAGATTTAATAGATTATGAAATGAAAACCATAAAAATGCTATTTTTCAACGGAATGAATGTAGCTGCTCTTACTTCTGAATACTGTCCAAATATTGAAGAGGAATTAGATAAAGTTGCATTTATTGAGCATGACCAAGATATGGAAGAAATACTAAAACATTTTCATCAATTAAATAGTAAATTAAAAGAAAAAATGTACAAAGAAAAAGCAGAAGAAATTTTTAAATGTATTCCAATGAAAATGGAAATGTTTTATGAAAGATTTGATAATGAATGTATGAAAGAGCCTATTTTTAAATATTATGATCCATTCCAAATGTTTCAAAGAATATCTTGTGCAAGTAATGAAGATATAGTTACAATTAAAGAAAAATTATTAAATAGAGCAGAATTATATAGTAATAAATTAGAGCCAGAAATGAAAAATATAAAACAATTGAAACAAATTATAGATGACTATACAAAATCTAAAGATAATAGCATAAAATTAGTTATGTTAAAAGATTTTTCTAAAGCAATTGGAACAATAATAGAAAAAGCAAATTCTTCTAATAATTAAATAATAATATAAAATATGCACAAAAATTGATTATTTAAAAATCTATTTTTGTGCATATTTTTTCTTTTTTTTCAAATAATAGAAATATAATATTTAATTAAATTAGGAGGAAAATTATGAAAGCAACAGGTGTTGTAAGAAGAATAGATGATTTAGGAAGGATTGTTATTCCTAAAGAAATAAGAAAAGTATTAAGAATTAAAGAAGGTGACCCAATAGAAATTTTTACAGGGAGAGAAGGAGAAGTAATTTTAAAAAAATATTCTCCAATTGGAGAATTATCAGAATTTGCTGCAGATTATGCGGATATACTTGCAAAAACAACAGGACATATTGCATGTATTACAGATAAAGATAGCGTAATTGCTGTATCGGGAGGAGCTAAAAAAGAATTTTTAGAACAAAATATTTCTAAAGAATTAGAACAACTAATGGATGATAAAGAAGTGTATACAAGCAATGAAAATAATGAAATTGCAATTCCAATTATAAAAAATGATAATCAAGAAAGAAGATTTAATTCACAAGTAATTTACCCAATTATATCTCAGGGTGATGTAATTGGAAGCGTAATATTATTATCTAAAGAACAAAATAAGAAAATGAATGAAACAGAAATAAAAGTAGCACAATCTGCTGCCGGATTTTTAAGCAGTCAAATGGAAATATAGAAAATGACTGGTTTGGCAATTTTCCAAACCAGTCATTTTTTGTCGAAAACTTCTTATAAATCGATAAAACTTCTCTAATTTTGCTATTGGAAAATTTTACCAAAAGTATTATAATCTTTTTATTAAATTACAAAGGAGGAGTTTTATATTGGATGTTAGTTATTTAAAACAGGACAAGCTGCTGATTATTAAGTTTACAGAAGAAATTGATCATCATACTACAGAGAAAATAAGGAGGAGAGCCGATTATGAAATTGAAAGATATATTCCTAGAAAAATTATATTTGATTTTGATAAAGTTTCTTTTATGGACAGTGCAGGAATAGGTTTATTATTAGGAAGGTATAAAAACGCAACTGCATTAGGAAGTAAAGTGGAATTAGAAAATGTAAATAAGAATATATATAAAATACTAAAGATGAGTGGAATAACAAGATTAATACAAATTAAAGAAAAGGGGTGTGCATAATGTTGAGTAAATATGATAATGAAATGAGATTAGAATTCTTAAGTAAATCAGCTAATGAGGCCTTTGCCAGAATAACTGTTGCAGCATTTGCATCACAATTAGACCCAACAATAGATGAAATAGCAGATATAAAAACTGCTGTATCTGAAGCAGTTACAAATTGCATTATACATGCGTACGAAGACACTCAGGGAATAATTAAATTACATTGTATTATACAAGATAATTCTATTATTATAGAAATTTCTGATAACGGAAAAGGAATTGAAGATGTAAATATTGCTAAAGAACCTCTTTATACTTCAAAACCAAATTTAGAGAGGTCAGGAATGGGATTTACAATTATGGAAAGCTTTATGGATAAATTAAGTGTTGAATCAGTATTAAATTTGGGCACAAAGGTTACAATGGAAAAAACAATTAAAAAAGCCAAAAACATATTAGAGGAACAAGAAAATAAATGTACTACAGCCTAGAAAAAGAGAGGTTGTATAAATGTATAACGAAAACATTAAGAATATAAAACTAGCTCAAGAAGGTAAAAAAGATGCAATGGAGGATTTAGTTAAAAATAATTCTGGACTAGTTTGGAATATTGTAAAAAGATTTATAGGGAGAGGGTGTGAAGCAGAAGATTTATATCAAATAGGTACAATTGGTTTAATAAAAGCAATACAAAGATTTGATGTAAACTTAGAAGTACAATTATCTACTTATGCTGTTCCATACATACTAGGAGAAATAAAAAGATTTATAAGAGATGATGGAATTATAAAAGTAAGTAGGCAAACAAAAGAATTATCTTATAAAATTAAACAACTTCAAAAAGAATATTTAAACAAAAAAGGTGAAGATATTAATATTAGTCAATTATCAAAAATATTAGGAGTTACAAAGGAAGAAATTGCAGTTGCAATAGAGTCTACAAACCCTGTAGACTCTATTTACTCAAATGAAAATTCAGATGATAACCAAAGGATGTTAGTAGATAAAATTGCGAATAATCAAGATGAATATTCTAATTTATTAGATAGTATAACAGTAAAGGAATTAATTAATAATTTAGATGATAGAGAGAAAAAAATTATATTGTTAAGATTCTATAAAGAACAAACTCAAAGCCAAGTAGGAAAAATACTAGGGATAACTCAAGTTCAAGTATCAAGAATAGAAAAAAAAGTATTAGAAAAAATGAGAGCTAAATTGGAGGCAGTATGAGAAAAATTATAATTTTATTTTTTTTTGTTATAATTCTAATATTTATTTTACCATTATTACTAACAAATAAAAAAAAGTTACTAGAGGTAGGAGCAAAACATACCTCAGTTCGGACAAACAGAGGATTTACAATTGCAAATAGAAGAATACGATTATAGTAAATACAAAGATGTAAATTTATTACATAAAAAAACAAATAAAGTAGAAAAAATAAATTTAGATGAATATATTGCAAATGTTGTTTCAGCTGAAATGCCTGTTAATTATGATATTGAAGCTTTAAAAGCGCAAGCAATTGTTGCTAGAACTTATACTATTTATAAAATAACTACTTCTAAAAAACACAATAATGCAGATATTTGCGATGATAGTACATGTTGCCAAGCATGGATTTCAAAAGAAGATAGATTAAAAAAATGGGATAATTCAGTTGCACAAGCAAATTGGAATAAAATTATTCAAGCTGTAAATGATACTAAAGGAAAAATAATAACTTATAATTCGAAACCCATAAATGCTTTTTTTCATGCCAATAGTGGAGGAAAAACAGAAATACCTTTTTACGTATGGGGAGGTCAAGGATACCCATATTTACAAGTTGTAGAAACTGCAGGAGAAGAAAATTATTCTCAATATAAATCTGAAGCTGTTTTTACAAAAAATGAATTTGAAAAAAAAATAAAAAAAGAACATAGTAATTTTAAAATAAATTATAAAGATGATGATTGCATTAAAATAATAGAAAGAGATAATAGTAATAGAGTGGTAACTGTAAAAATAGGTAATTTAGAATTGTCTGGAGTTGAAACAAGAACTTTATTAGGATTAAAATCAGCAAATTTTGAAGTTCAGATAGAAAAAAATTCTATTAAATTTAATGTTATAGGTTATGGGCATGGAGTAGGAATGAGTCAAACAGGAGCAGATGCTCTTGCAAAACAAGGAAAAAAATATGATGAGATTATAAAACATTTTTATAAAGATGTTGAAATAAAAGATATATAAAATATTAAAAAGATTATTTTTATTTTTGTATAAATTTTCATAAAAAGGAAATACTTAAAAATATAAAAAACATAAGGAGGCTTTTTATGAGAAGAGAGCAAAGAAAAAATAATAACAAATCAAATTCGAATACATTAATTTATATTTCTAGTGGTGTTTTAGCAGTTGCTATTATTGCTTTTATTATTACATTTATTGTATACTCTAATAAATTAAATTCTAATTCTTCAGGTATATTAGATACAGAATATTTATCTAGCAATAATGAAAATATTATAGAAAATACTACATCAGCAAGTTCTAGTATGGGTAAAACCGTAGATGAATCTCAAAATGATATTCAAAATAATAATGAAGTTGAAAATAATATAAATGAAGATAAAAGTAAAACTACAAACAATGTAGAAAATGAAAGTAAAAGTAGTCAGAATAAGGTTAATAATAAAACAGTAGAAACTAATGTTACACAAACTGAAGATGAAAAAGAACCTAAATTTCAAAGTCCAATAGAAAGTTCAGATATAATAAGAGAATTTGCAAAAGATAATTTAATTTATTCAAATACTTTGAAAGAATGGATAACACACTTAGGAATAGATATAAAAGCTGAAAAAGCAACTGTTGTAAAAGCAGCAGCAGATGGTACTGTTAAAGCAATTAAAAACGACCCTAGATATGGTTTAACTATTATTATAGAGCATAGTAAGGGATACCAAACTTTATATGCAAATTTGCTAACAACAGAGTTTGTATCTGAAGGAGAAAAAGTAAAAGCAGGCCAAACAATAGGAACAGTTGGGGATACAGCTGTATACGAAATTGTAGACGATACGCATTTACATTTTGAAATTTTAAAAGATAATGAAAATATAAACCCAAATGATTATATAAAATTTTAAAAAATTATTAAAATAATAAAAATTCAAAAAGAGTACTTGAAAAGTATTCTTTTTTGATATAAAATAATAAAGTCTTAATAAGACAAATATTTTTTACGGATACAGTAATTGTATCGGAATGGAGGAATTTTATGTCAGTAAAAGTGGCCATTAATGGATTTGGACGTATAGGACGTCTTGCGTTTAGACAAATGTTTGGAGCAGAAGGGTATGAAATTGTTGCAATAAATGATTTAACAAGTCCAAAAATGTTAGCTCATTTATTAAAATATGATTCAGCACAAGGAAGGTATGAAAATGCTGAAACAGTTGTAGCAGGAGAGGATTCAATAACAGTAAATGGAAAAACTATAAAAATATATGCAGAAAAAGATGCAAAAGATTTACCATGGGGAGAAATTGGAGTAGATGTTGTTCTAGAATGCACAGGTTTCTATACAACAAAAGAAAAAGCACAAGCTCATATAGATGCAGGAGCTAAAAAAGTAGTAATATCAGCACCAGCAGGAAATGATTTACCAACTGTTGTATATGGTGTAAATGAAAAAATATTAACACCAAATGATAAAATAATATCTGCAGCATCTTGTACAACAAACTGTCTAGCACCAATGGCTAAGGCTTTAAATGATTTTGCACCAATACAATCTGGAATAATGACAACAGTACATGCATACACAGGTGATCAAATGCTTTTAGATGGTCCACATAGAAAAGCAGATTTAAGAAGAGCAAGAGCAGCAGCTGTTAATATAGTACCAAACTCAACAGGTGCAGCAAAAGCAATAGGGTTAGTAATACCAGAATTAAATGGTAAATTAATAGGATCTGCACAAAGAGTTCCAGTACCAACAGGATCAACAACAATATTAGTAGCCGTAGTAAAAGGTGAAGATATTACAGTAGAAAAAATAAATGCAGCAATGAAATCACAATCAAATGAATCCTTTGGTTATACAGATGAATTATTAGTATCATCTGATATAATTGGAATGAGATATGGATCATTATTTGATAGTACACAAACAATGGTAACAAAAGTAGATGAAGGTTTGTATCAAGTACAAGTAGTAAGTTGGTACGATAATGAAAATTCATATACAAGTCAAATGGTAAGAACTATTAAGTATTTTGCAGAATTAGGATAAAAACAAGAATAAAATTTAGTTATTCTATATAGGGCGAACGACGCTGTTCGCCTTTTTATCTAATAATAAATTTATATTACACAAAAAAACTACTATTGTAAATTTAAAAATACGCGATAAGTGAGAAAATAAAAAATATTAATCATGTCGCATTTGTTCAAGAAAATGGAGGTTTTAATATGAACAAAAAAACAGTTAAAGATATTGATGTTAGAGGAAAAAAAGTATTAGTTAGATGTGATTTTAATGTTCCTCAAAGAGAAGATGGAACAATTACAGACAATAGAAGAATCGTATCAGCTTTAGATACAATTAATTATTTATTAGAAAATAATGCAAAAGTAATTTTGTGTTCTCATTTAGGAAGACCAAAAGGTGAGTTCAAAAAAGAATTTTCACTAAAACCTATTGCAGATGAACTTCAAAAATTACTAGGTAAAGAAGTAAAATTATCATCAGATGTAATAGGGCCTGATGCAGAAAAATTAACTTCTAATATGAAAGAAGGAGAAATAGTTTTATTAGAGAACTTAAGATTTCATAGAGAAGAAACAGATAATGACCCAGAATTTGCTAAGAAGTTAGCATCTTTTGCTGATATATATGTTAATGATGCATTTGGAACTGCTCACAGAGCGCATGCATCAACTGCAGGAGTTGCAGCATACTTACCAGCAGTATCAGGATTTTTAATTGAAAAAGAGATTAATTTTATGGGAAATGCTTTAGAAAATCCTAAAAGACCTTTTGTGGCTATATTAGGAGGAAAAAAAGTGTCTGATAAAATTGGCGTTATTGAAGCTTTACTTGAAAAAGTAGATACACTTATAATTGGAGGAGCAATGGCATATACTTTCTTTAAATCAATGGGATATGGAGTTGGTGATTCAATTTGCGAATTAGATAAATTAGATTTAGCGAAAGAAATTATGCAAAAGGCAAAAGATAAAGGAATTAAATTAATGCTTCCAGTTGATACACATGTTGGAAAAGAGTTCAAGCCAGATACAGAAAGCAAAATCGTAAAGTATACTGAAATACCAGATGGATGGGAAGGATTTGACATAGGAACAGAAACAATTAAAATGTATGTAGAGGAGCTAAAAAATGCAAAAACAGTTGTATGGAATGGTCCACTAGGATTATCTGAATTTGAAAAATTTGCAACAGGAACAGATACAATTGCAAAAGCATTAGCAGATTCCGATGCAATTACTATTATAGGTGGAGGAGATTCAGCTGCTGCAATTGAAAGAATGGGAATATCAAATAAATTTTCACATATATCAACAGGTGGAGGAGCATCTTTGGAATTTTTAGAAGGTAAAAAGCTTCCTGGAATTGAATGTCTTTTAGATAAATAATAAAAGAAAGGATGAATATTTATGAGAAGAAAAGTAATAGCAGGAAATTGGAAAATGAATATGCTTCCTAATGAGACAATTGAATTTATTGAAAAATTTGAACCATTGGTTAAAGATACTAAAAATGAAATAATATTATGTGTACCATATACAGACTTATTTTATGCTTTACTTTCTGCACAAAATACAAATATTAAAATAGGTGCACAAAATATGCATTTTGAAGAAAAGGGTGCATACACAGGAGAAGTATCAGGAAAAATGCTAAAAACAATTGGTGTAGAATATGTTATTATTGGTCATTCAGAGAGAAGACAATATTTCAATGAAACAGATGAAACGGTTAATAAAAAATTAAAAGCTGCTTTTGAATATAAATTAAAACCAATTGTATGTGTAGGAGAAACCTTAGAGGAGCATGAAAATAATAAAACTGTTGAAATAATTACACAACAAACAAAATTAGCTTTAGAAGGGCTAACAGATGAGCAGGTTAAAAATACTATAATTGCGTACGAACCAATATGGGCAATTGGAACAGGAAAAACAGCTACTTCTAAAGATGCAAATAATAGTATTAAAGAAATAAGAAAAGAAATTGAAAAAATATATGGAAATGAAGTAGCAAATAGTGTTATAATACAATATGGTGGAAGTGTAAAATCATCAAATGCTAAAGAATTATTTACAACATCAGACATTGATGGTGGTTTAGTTGGTGGAGCAAGCTTAAATCCAGAAGAATTTGCAAAAATAGTTAACTATGATTTATAATACAATAATGTAATGCGTATAAAAAGAAAAGAGGTTAAAAAACAACATGAACAAAAAATTAACAATGCTAATGATATTAGATGGTTTTGGCAAAAATGAAAATGAAAACGGAAATGCAGTTAAATTAGCCAATACCCCTAATATTGATGAACTAATGAAAAAAAATCCGACTACAACAATACATACTAGTGGTTTGGCAGTTGGGTTACCAGATGGACAAATGGGAAATTCAGAAGTTGGTCATACTAATATAGGTGCTGGAAGAATTGTTTACCAAGAGTTAACAAGAATTACAAAATCAATTGAAGATGGAGATTTTTTTAGTAATGAAGAGTTATGCAAAGCAATAGAAAATTGTAAAGAAAATAATTCTAAATTACATATTATGGGTCTTTTATCTGATGGAGGTGTTCATAGCCACATGCGTCATCTTTTTGCAATATTAGAACTTGCAAAAAGAAAGGGTCTTGAAGATGTTTATGTACATTGCTTTTTAGATGGTAGAGATACTCCACCAGCATCTGCAGAAAGTTATTTATTGAAATTAGAAGAAAAAATGAGAGAAAAAGAAATTGGTAAAATTGCAACAATTTCTGGCAGATTCTATTCAATGGATAGAGATAAAAGATGGCAAAGAATTAAAAAAGCATATGATGCTATGGTAAATGGAATAGGTGAAAGAGCTAACTCCGCAGTTATGGCAATTGAGTCCTCATATCAAAAAGAAGTTTTTGATGAATTTGTCGAACCAACAGTTATTTATAGTGGAGAGCAACCAGTAGCAAAAATTGAAAATAACGATTCAGTGATATTCTTTAATTTTAGACCAGATAGAGCAAGAGAAATAACTAGAACTATGGTAGATAATGAATTTAAAGAATTTGAAACTAAAAAACTTAATTTGTATTTTGTATGTTTTACTCAATATGATGAAACAATGCCAAATGTAAAAATAGCTTTTAAACCAACTATACTTAAAAATACATTTGGTGAATATATTAGTAATAAAGGATTAAAACAGTTAAGAATAGCAGAAACAGAAAAATATGCACATGTTACTTTCTTTTTTAATGGAGGAAATGAACAACAATATAAAGGAGAAGATAGAATTTTAGTTCCATCTCCTAAGGTAGAAACATATGACTTGAAACCAGAAATGAGTGCATATGAAGTAACAGATAAAGTAGTAGAAAAAATAAAAGCTAATGAATACGATGTAATTATTTTAAATTTTGCAAATCCAGATATGGTTGGACATACAGGAAATTTAGATGCAGCAATTAAAGCAATAGAAGCTATTGATGAATGTGTTGGAAAAATTTTAAATGCAATTAAAGAAGTAAAAGGCGTTCTTCTAATGACTGCTGACCATGGTAATGCAGAGCAAATGATAGATTATAAAACAGGAGAACCACATACAGCACATACAACAAATCCAGTTCCTCTAGTTTTATATGGAATAGAAGATGCAAAACTTAAAGAAGGAAAATTAGCAGACTTAGCACCAACAATGTTAGATATTATGGGACTTGAAAAGCCAGAAGAAATGACAGGAGAAAGCCTATTAGAAAAATAAAAATATTGTTATTAGCATTTAACAAAATGCATAATGTAAGGTAGGTAAATTGTGATAATAAATCCAAAGATTAAAGAAATTTATACACAAATACAAAAGCAATTATTTTATATGATTCCTGAAAAATGGGATAAAGTATTTCTTTATTCTTCTATATTAGAAAGAAAAAATCATTCTGAAACTGGGGAAATGTTCTTTTATTATATACCAAAAGGAGTATTAAGAAAAAGGCCTATTAATGTATATGAAATTCCAAATAAATTTAATATAGATGAAGAAGAATATTTTAAACTAGCAGATAAATTATATTTAGAAATTAAAAAATTAAAAGATGAGTGTATTAAACTAGGAGAAGAAAAATGGTATAGTATTGTTATTTCTATTGCCAATTTTAAGTTTAATGTTGAATATAATTATGAAGATTTAAATGATTCTAAATTTAATAGTTATGAAAGACATATTATTTTTAGATATAAATATTTAGATTATCCATATTCTAGTTATACAAAAGAAGAAAAGAAGGTTATAAATGAATATTTGCAAGAATGTAAATATAATAAAGAAAAAACAAAGTTATATTCTGAAGCAATGTATGAAGCACCATTTCAGACAATAAAAGTAAATAGTAAAGATAGTAATATTAGGTTTGTTAAAGAAGATGAAATGGAAATTTTAAAAGATAAAAAAGATATTAAAAATCAAATATTAAAATATTAAATAAAAGGTAGGTAAGTAATAGACTTACCTACAAATATGTGTGTTATTATTATTAATTATATTAATATTAATATATAAAATTTACAATATTTATGAACTAAGAAAGGAGAAAAAAATGATTTATTCAAAAGAAGTAGAAAATATGTGCCCTGTTGCTAAAGGAGTAGACCATGGGCCAGCACCAATACCAGAAGAGGGAAAGTGGATAAAATCAAAAGAAATTAAGGATATATCAGGCTTAACACATGGTATAGGATGGTGTGCACCTCAACAGGGAGCATGTAAATTAACACTAAATGTAAAAGAAGGGATAATACAAGAGGCCTTAGTTGAAACAATTGGATGTAGTGGTATGACACACTCAGCAGCTATGGCAGGTGAAATTTTAGTTGGAAAAACGATATTAGAAGCACTAAATACAGACTTAGTATGCGATGCTATTAATACTGCTATGAGAGAGTTATTCTTACAAATTGTATATGGTAGAACACAATCTGCATTTTCAGAAGGTGGTCTTCCTATAGGAGCTGGATTAGAAGACTTAGGAAAAGGACATAGAAGCCAAGTTGGTACAATCTATAGTACGGCAATAAAAGGTCCAAGATATCTTGAACTTGCCGAAGGATATATTACAAAAATTGCTTTAGATAAAGATAATCAAATTATTGGTTACAAATATGTTAATTTAGGAAAAATGATGGAAAATATTAAAGCAGGTATTGAACCAATGGAAGCAATTGAAAAAGCTTCTGGAAAATACGGAAGATTTGATGAAGCAGTTAAGGTTATTGATCCAAGACAAGAATAAATTGTATTAAATAATAAGGAGGAATAAAATCATGGCAGTAACGTTTGAAAGTTATGAAAGAAGAATTGATCAAATTAAACCAGTAATGGAAAAATATAAAATAAAAGATTTTGAAGATGCATTAAATATATGTACAGAAAAAGGATTTAACCCATACGATATCGTAAAAGGTGTTCAACCAATTTGTTTTGAAAATGCATGTTGGGCATACACATTAGGAGCTGCAATTGCAATTCAAAAAGGATGTAAAAAAGCAAGTGAAGCTGCAAAAGCAATTGGAGAAGGATTACAAGCTTTTTGTATACCAGGATCAGTTGCTGATGATAGAAAAGTTGGATTAGGACATGGAAATTTAGCATCTATGCTATTATCAGAAGAGACAAAATGTTTTGCATTTTTAGCAGGTCATGAAAGTTTTGCTGCAGCAGAAGGAGCAATTGGTATTGCAAAATCTGCAAATAAAGTTAGAAAAGAACCATTAAGAGTTATATTAAATGGATTAGGTAAAGATGCTGCTCAAATTATCTCAAGAATTAATGGATTTACATATGTAAAAACTGATTTTGATTTCTTTAAAGGAGAAGTAAGCATATTAGAAGAAATAGCATACTCTGATGGTGAAAGAAGTAAAGTAAGATGTTATGGAGCAAATGATGTTAGAGAAGGTGTAGCAATTATGCATATGGAGGGAGTTGATGTTTCAATAACAGGAAACTCTACAAACCCAACAAGATTTCAACATCCAGTTGCAGGAACTTATAAAAAAGAATGTATAGAACAAGGAAAGAAATATTTTTCAGTTGCATCTGGTGGTGGAACAGGAAGAACATTACACCCAGATAATATGGCAGCAGGTCCAGCATCTTATGGTATGACAGACACAATGGGAAGAATGCATTCAGATGCACAATTTGCAGGAAGTTCATCAGTACCAGCACATGTAGAAATGATGGGATTAATAGGAATGGGAAATAATCCTATGGTTGGTGCAACAGTAGCTGTTGCAGTAGCAGTAGAAGAAGCAATGAAATAATATTAAAGAATAAATACCTCATTTAACTGAGGTATTTTAAATTTATTATATTGAAATAAAAATTACGAACATTTTTTTGAAAATTTTTTAAAAAAGTATTGACAAAACAAAAAAATGTTCGTATAATAATATACGAACAAAGGTTTTTAAAATATATTAATAAAAGGGGGCAAAATTATGAAAAATATAATAACTTACACAGTAAATAAAAATTTCGATAATGAATTATATTTATCAGTACAAAATGGCGAGGTGGTTATAAAAGCTCCCTGGTATTATAGCAAAGGTCAAATTCAAAATATTATAGAAGAAAAGAAAAATTGGATAATAAAAAAACTAAAAGAATATGAAAAAAATAAAGAAAAAGAATATATTAGAAATGAAGTGGTAAGGCTTTTAGGAGAAGATTGCAAAGTAAAAATAAATTATAAAAATTTAAAAAAACCTATACTAACTGTAGAAGGAAAAAATATAAAAATTAGCTTGCCAAATAAATACAAAAAATTAAATAGAGTAGAAGTTTTAGAAAAATTAATAGAAAAATTATATGATGTAGTAGCAAGTAAAGAAATAGAAATAATAATGGAAAAAGTAAGAAAACAACTTGGTTTTGCACCTGAAGATTATATAATTAAAAGATTAGAAAATAAAATGGCAGATTGTATACCAGAAAAAAGAATAATTTTAATTAATCCAAATATAGTACAATATAATAAGGAAACAGTTGAATATATTTTAATACATCAATTTTGTCATTTGAAATATAAAACACATTCAAAAAAATTTAACGAATTAATAAATTCAAATATAAGAAGTATAAAACAATATAATAAAATAATGGAAAAAATAAAATTTTAAAGTATTATTATTTAAATTTTAATAAATATGTGTTATAATAGATTTATTATAAATCTCAAGAGAGGAGGACAATAGATGAGCAGTGAAAAATTAAAACGGGATGAAAAAATTTTGCTTGTATTGCTAGTAGCATATTTATTTTGCTTTTGGTTGCAAGTTACATTTGCATTCACAGCTAGCTTACATTTGGCAGTTTTGAATTCTGTTATAATTTTAGGAGTTGTTATAGCTGCAGTATATTATGCAACTAAAACAGATCCTAACTCAAAACGCATAACTATTGGAGAGATAATTACAACTTTACTTGCTTGGATTATACCAAATGGTATAGCGTTAATAATTTATAGGGTACTACTGTAAGTCTAAAAAGGGGGGAGAAAAATTCTCCTCTTTTTTTATATAAACTCTTATTATATAAAAACGTTATAATTATTATTAGTATTGAAATTTGTAAAATAATAATTATAAAAATAGTGGAAATATAAAATAAAATATGATATAGTATAAAGGTACAAAAATATATTGGGGTATCGCCAAGCGGTAAGGCATCGGACTCTGACTCTTGTCGTTATACCTCGAATAATAAATTTTGTAATACTTGAAATATAAGGCTTAGATGTTCTATAATAATTAAAAAATCGTAGAACATCTAACCAAATATCTAACCAATTAAATATCTTTAAAAATATTGGGGTGTCGCCAAGTGGTAAGGCAATCGGCTCTGACCCGATCATTTCGTAAGTTCGAATCTTACCACCCCAGCCAGTATCTTAGTCTGTAAATGTAAGCACATTTGATAATACATTTGCAGATTTATTTTTTGTATCTTTTTCTAAATGGGCATAGATATTAGCAGTAGTAGAATAAGTAGAATGACCTAACCAATCTTGTATTTCTTTCATAGGTATTCCTTTAGCAAGCAAAAGACTCGCACAAGAATGCCTTAAATCGTGAAATCTAATTTTTCTCAAAATATCTTTATTTTTATTCATTATTAAAGTAAAATGGTCTGTTACATACTCTGGTCTAAATAATTTGCCCATAGAATCTACACAGATATAATCTAAATATTTTTTATT
>CANQZV010000007.1 GCA_947628425.1 uncultured Clostridia bacterium
ATAGAATTATAAAAAAGACTATAAATAAAATTAAAATATAAATAATTAAAAATAAGCTTTTAAATTATGTAAGCTGTAATTTTTATATCACATTTTTATGGAAATTTCAACTAATATTTGAAAAAAATATAATTTTTTATCAAATAAAAAACAAGATGTTATCAAACACCTTGCCCCTGTAAATATTTTTATTCTAATATATAAATTTTTTCTATATGGAAGTTAGCCAATTCCACAGGTGTAGATTTAAACTTACAATTTCCAGCTGAATGGGATCAAGCAAAAAGAATAAAATATGAGCAAGGCTTTACTTCTCCTGCTCCTCGAGATTTTGTAGGTTCTGGACCTTTGGTAGCTCCTGAATCACTAGCTGTTTACAATTTTACTTTAGCACATAACTTTAGATTAGTTATTGCTTACCATACTCAAGGTAGGGTTATTTATTGGAAGTTTTTAGATTTTAATCCTCCTAACTCTGAGAATATTGGTAAACAATTTTCAAATGTAAGTGGATATAATCTAGAAACTACGCCATACGCTTCTAGCTTTGCTGGATATAAAGATTGGTTTATTCAGCAATATAATAGACCTGGTTATACTATAGAGGTTGGTTTGGGAGAAAACCCTCTTCCAATATCTCAATTTGATACTATCTACTCAGAAAATATTGGTATACTTGTTCTTGGTTTAATATTATAATATATATTTTTTAATATAAAAATTATATAATCTACTTCATTATAAATATTAGTTATATATAATTAAGAAATAAAGCAAATTAATTATAGTAAATAATATAATTAATTTGCTTTGTTTATATATTTTTAGTTATATTTATTCTACATCTTTTTTCCATAATCCATGTTTATTACAATAGGCATAAATAGTAGAGCCTGGTACATATTTACAATGAGCAACAGCATCTTCTCCAGGTTTTAAATAAGTTGTTACTTCTTTTTTTTCAAACACAATGCTAATCCATTCTATATAGTGCTCTTCCTCCATAACGTGGTTTACTTTTACAAATATTTTTCCATCTTTAACTTCATATGTTGGGACATGTTTCTCTACAGCTGCATCTACTGAATTTGGAATTAATTCTTTCATTTCTTCACCACAACATGTTATTCTGTTTTCTTCACAATTACAATCTTTTAATACTTTTACAATTGCTCCGCATTTTAAACATTTTTTAATAATAAATTCTTTCATAACTTTTACCTCCGAAATATATTTTTTTAATTTTATCATTATTTTATATTTAATTCAATAAATTTTATACCATTGACAAACAAAATAATAGGTTTTATAATATTTATATAAAATTACATTGGAGGTAGGCACATGTATAGTGAAGAGGAATTTATGGCATTATTACCACGGTCTGAGAGGTATAGTGTACATCAATTACCTAAGATTTTGAATCCTTGTCATTTTTCATCTTATTCGCAGAATATTAGTTTGGAAAATCAGGGAAGAGAAATTGAACCTTGTTCAATGAAATTGCATGATTCTGAACAAGAAACATGAAAAATGGAGACAATATGTCTCCATTTTATATTTATTATAATAACTTTTATCGCATTTGATATTTACTATTTCTAATTACAAACTATAATTTTAAAAAATAAATGATGTCTATACTCTTTATTTTAATAAATATAATTATACCAAACTATTTTTATTTGCCATTATATATAGTTATAATAATTAATTATTTTTGTTGTAATTCTATATTTATTACTTTTTCTTTTCCTTTTCTATTAACTGTAATATCAATAACATCTTTTGGGTTTTTCATATATAAATATTCTTGTAAATCAGACATCTTAGATATATTAACATTATCTATTTTTGTAATAATATCTCCCACTTTTAATTCTGTTCCATAGGCTGGTCCATCATCATAAATACTTTCTACATAAATTCCACTTTTTAATTTAGTATTACTGTCTATATATGGTATTACAGATGCATCATATGCAAAAATTCCTAAATATGCTTCTTTAAAGCTTCCTGTGTTTTCTAATTTATAAATAATTGGTTTTATTATATTTATTGGTATAGCAAACCCTATTCCATCAGCAGATGTAATTTTAACAGAATTAATTCCTATAACTTTACCTTCACTATTAACAAGTGGTCCTCCACTGTTTCCTGGATTAATTGTTGCATCTGTTTGAATTAAATTAGACATATAAACATAATCATCATTTTCTTGTAATTTTATTGTTCTATTTAGTGCACTAATAATTCCTCCGGTTACTGTCCTTTGGAATTCATACCCTATTGGATTTCCTATTGCATAAACTTCTTCCCCTATTCTTATATCTGCTGAATTTCCTATATCTGCACAATAGTCAAAAGTTTCATTTACCTTTATTATTGCTAAATCAGTTTGTGTATCACTCCATATAACTTTTGCTTTACTTATTCTCCCATTAGGTAATGTAACATAACAAGACTCTTCTCCTGATACATGTTCATTGGTTAATATATAACCTCTTTTAGATATTATAATACCAGTTCCTAAACCTAAATCTTCAGATGCATTCATTAAAAAAACTGAACTACCATTATTTTTTAATTTTGAAATACCTACTACACAATTAAAATTATTTTCTAATATATCAGTAATTGAATTTTTATTCATATCCTCATAACTATTCTCTAAGGACATATCCGCTTCTGACACTTGCGTTTGCAAACTTATATAAAATTGATAAATAAAAATTGATATACTTATTACAAAAAATAATTTTAACATTCTTTTAAGAATATATTTTGTTCTTTTTTTCACACTAACTCACCTGTTTTTATAGTTTATCCAAATATTGTAATTTTATTTTAAATTTATACATAAACTTTAATATGGTGATTACATGTTACATTCGTTATTTATACTAATTGGTACATTTGTTGGTGCAGGATTTTCATCTCGGAAAAGAAATTTTTAATTTTTTTACTATTTATAATATAAATGGATTATTTTCAATTTTCATTTTTTGTGTATTAATGTTTTTTGTTTTTTATAAAGTTTTAAATATAAAGTTATTTTATAATTTAAACAGTTATAGTGATTTTTTAAAATTATTACATAATAAATATTCTTTTTTTAATTATAAAATATTTTTATTTATAATTAATTTTTTTCTAGCAATTTCTTTTTATATTATGCTTAATGCATTATGTACATTATTTAGTTACCAATTTAATTTTCAAAAAATATTAGTTACTATTATTGTAATATATATATGCTACAATATATTTAATAAAAAAAATTTAAAGTTTTTATATATTATAAATTCAATGTTAATGCCTATTTTAATAGTTTATATTATTTTTTTATCTTTAAATAATATAAATATTTCAGAAATTGAATTATTTAATAATAATTTTTTTACATCAATTTTAAGTGGAATATTATATTTTAGTTATAATAGTTTATTAATTATACCTATTTTATTTGAATTAAATATAACTAGTAAAAAAAATAATTTATTATTATCTTTATTTTTTTCTATGATTATTTTTACTTTAACTATATTAATTAATTTATTGCTTTTAACATTTTTTAATAGTGTAAAAAACATTGACTTACCTATTCTTGCAATCTGTAATACAAAAAATAATATTTTTTCATTTTTATACTTCTTTGTTTTTTTATCTGCAATATTATCAACAATGTTTTCATCAGGTTTTTCATTTATTGCTAATATTAAAGAAAAAAATAAAAAAATAATATTAATTACTTTCTTATTTTTATCTTTTATTTTTATAGATTTTTCTTTATCAAATTTAATTGATATTTTCTATCCTATTTTTGGTTTACTAGGATTAGCTCAAATATTTTTAATATTATTAGATAAGTATTGAAAATTTTATCTAAAACTGATATAAATAAGATAACTATTATTTATTTTAAATTGTAAGGAGTATTTATGTCAGTTTTAAAGTTTTCTAATTATAATTTTAAAAATAATAAAAATAAATATTATATTATTGCAATTATTATTATTATTGTTTTAATATTATGTTTATTATATTGTTTTAACTCTAATTTTCGAAATTTTATTACTATATACGTTTTTAAAAAGCAGGTATATCAAGATAATTTAACAACAATTTCACTTAATGAAGGGGAATCATCTTTTGTATACTCTTATGATAAATATATTACAGTTTTAAATAAAAATAATTTATCTACTTATAATTCTTCTGGAAATCTTGTTTTTGAAAATGAAGTTAATATTTCTTCACCTATATATTCATCTAATAATCGTTTTCTTGCCATTGGAGAAAAAAATGGAAATCAAGTTTATTTAATTTCCGGATCTAATATTATTTGGCAAGGAACAATTGATGGAGAAATTTCTAAAATAAATGTTAATAACAATGGCTATGTTTCCATTATTATTTCTGGTACAAGTTATCATTCTATTGTTGTTTCATATGATGCAAAAGGAAAAGAATTGTTTAAAACATATTTATCTAATACAACAGCTGTTGATACGGATATTTCAAATGATAATAAATATTTATCAATTGCTGAAATTGATTATTCTGGATCTTTAATAAAATCAATGATTAAAACAATTTCTATTGAAAAAGCTATATCTGATCCAACAAATTCGGTAATTTATACTTATACAGATGAAAAAAACAATTTAATAATAGATATAAAATATCAAAATAAAAACCTTTTATCTTGTATGTATAATAACTCTATTGATTTATTAAATATAAGTCAAGAAGAAAATTCTACTTTAATTAATTTTGAAAATAGTTGCAATTTTTGTGATATTAATCTAAAAAATCATTTTGTAACTGCTGCTAATATATCTTCTGGATTTTCTAGTAAAATATCAATTGATATTTATAATACTCAAAATGACTCTGTTTCAAATTACACCTTTAATGGAACTATTAAATCTTTGTATGTTTATAATGAAAAAATAGCTATTAATACTGGCTCTGAAATTCATTTTATAGGATCAAATGGTTGGCTTATAAAAAAATATAGTTCATCTAACCAAATAAATTCAATAACACTAGGCGATAATATTGCTGGTGTTGTATATAAAGATAAAGTTGAAATTATTCAATTTTAAAAATTAATGTTAGGAGATAATAATATGAGTTTTATTTTAGATTTACTTATTTTAGCTTTTATTTTAATTACAACTTTTATAGGGTATAAAATGGGATTAATTAAAGTAGCTTTTGGATTTTTAAGCTTTATTATTGCTTTAATAATTTCTCTTTTACTTTATAAACCAGTATCAAATTTTATTACAAATTATACTCCAATACCAGAAACTATTGAAACTCAGATTGAAAAAAGAATTTCTACATCTAATGAAGAAGAAAAAGATAATTTTATTTCTAATTATTACAATCAAGTAAAAAATTCTTCTGTAAATGTTATTTCTCAAAGTATAACAACTAGTATTATTAATATTGCATCATTGTTAATTGTTTTTATATTAACAAGAATTATTTTATTATTTATAAGATTTTCTGGGGATTTGATAGCAAAACTCCCATTTATCAAACAATTTAACCATATTGGTGGTTTTATTTATGGTATATTAGCTGGCTTTATAGTTATTTACATTATTTTTACAATTATTGCTGTGTTAGCTCCAGTTGTTAATTTAAATAATGTAATCAATTATATAAACTCTTCCATTATTGGTAATATTATGTACAATAATAATATTATTTTTATGTTTATTGTTTAATATAATAACAAATTATTTTATTTGTTTACACATAATTTAATTTTCGACTTTTATATAAAATAATAATATAAATATTGCTATTTTTATTAAATTTTGTTATACTAAAATCTACAAATATTTTGATAGGAGATTAAGAATTGAATAAAAAAATGTCAAAAGATGAGGAAAAAAGAAAAAATATAAAAAAGAAAAAAAAGAAGAAGCATAGTATTCTTAAGAAATTCTTGTTAGTATTTTTATTTATAATTATTTGTATTGCTACTTATTTTGTATATGGTACAATTAAAAATGGAGGAGGTTTGAGTGGTTTTTTATCTACTTTAATAGGACAAACAACGGAAGAACAACAAAACTTAGAACCAATTTCTGTATTAATTTTAGGAAGTAGTCAGAACCTTACAGATACTATCATGATTGCTAAATACAATCCTAAAACACAAATGGCTTATTTAGTATCAGTACCTAGAGATACTTTTGTAGGTAATTCTAAATATTCTGCTACAGCAAGTGATAAAATTAATTCTTTATACCAAGGACAATATCCAGAAAAAACATTAAATGCTATTAATAAATTAACCGGACTAGATTTAAAATACTATATTATTGTAGATACAGATGCTTTAAAGGCTTTAGTAGATGCTATTGGTGGTGTTTATTTTGATGTTCCTATTAATATGAAATATACGGATAAAAAGCAAAATTTGTATATTAATTTAAAAAAAGGTTATCAATTATTAGATGGTGATAAGGCAGAACAAGTTGTTAGATTTAGACATAATCAAGATGGAACTAGTTATTCATATGAATATGGAGATAACGATATTGGTAGAATGAAAACTCAAAGAAATTTCTTAAAAGCTGTTATGCAACAAACTTTAAAGCCATCAAATATATTGAAAATAGGTGATTTCCTAGATATTGCTCAAAAATACGTAAAAACAAATATACCTTTTAGTCTATTAAAAGAATACATTCCATCTGCTGTTAATTTTGATACTAACAATTTAGAAACTGGCTCATTACCTGGTTCACCTGAAAAATGTAATGGTGTATGGCTATATATACAAAATAAAGAAGAATCAGATAAATATATTTCAGAATTAAATCAAAAACTTTTAGGAATTGATGAAAATAATGAAGATTTATCTCAAATTAATATAGAATTATTAAATGGTTCTGGAAGTAGCTCTAACTTAACCAAAGTTACTAATCTTTTGAAAGAAAATGGTTATAATGTATCAAAAGTTGGAAATACAAATACTACATCAAAAACTTCTATTATAAATAAAGGAAAAATATCTGATACAACTCTTTCAAATTTAAAAGAATTAATTGGTACAGGAACTATTACTACTTCAAAATCAGAATCTAAAATAGATATTACTATAATTCTTGGAAAGGATTATTAAAAAAATAGAACAAACAATTTAGTTTGTTCTATTTTCTTAATAATAAAGTTTATTCCTTTCCTTTTTATTATATTTTTTTATTTTTCTTTTATAATTTTTCTTGCTTTTTTTATTAAAATATATTATATATATTATAATTACAACTACTAAAATGCATAATATATTTCTTAATATTTTTGATTCTTCTACATTAGACCCTGCTATTAAATCTGTAGAATATTCTATATCTCCTAATTTATAAGTTATCTTTCCCACTACTTCACCTTGCGTAATGGGTGCTTTTATATTATAATATTCTGTTTGATGTTGTATTTCATCTACATTATTATTCAGTATATAAACATCTTTATTATATAAAACATCTAACATATTAGTTTCTTTTGTAGCATTACTAACTTTTACTGTTTCATATTTTTCATTTTTTGTAGAAACTTGCTCATTTTTATAATTTTTAAATACATATTCAAACATTTCTTTGGCATCTAAAAACTTTTGACCTTTTATTTTTGCATTCTCTCCCATTACAATTCCTATTAGCTCGATTCCATCTTTTTGTACAAATTCAATTACACAATTTTTAGCATCTCCTGTATAACCAGTTTTTCCGCCTATACAATAATCACAATAATAGTTAGATAAATTCTTTCTTTTCATATAATTAGTAGTTGTAAATACTCTATTTTCACTATCGTACTTATTTGTTTTAGGTAAAGAATAACTTGTTTTTCCAATTATTTTTTTAATAGTTTCATTTTCTATAGCTTTTTGAGAAATATAATACAAATCTCTTACCGTTGTATAATGTTCTTTTTCTTGCAAACCACTTGGATTAGTAAAGTTACTACCTTTGCATCCTAATTCTATTGCTTTTGTATTCATCATACTAGAAAAACTTTCTATAGATCCTGCAACATGTTCTGCAAGTACATTTGCAGCATCATTTGCTGATGGAATAAGCATTACATTTAATAAATCTTCTACAGTTAATTCTTCTCCAACTTGTAAATTAGCATTTACATACCCAGATGGAACACTTTTAACTGCATTTTCACTTACTGTTACAATTTCATCTAGTTCACAATTTTCTACTACTAAAATTGCTGTCATTAATTTAGTTAAACTTGCAGGATATATCTTTTTATCTATTTTTCTTTCATATAAAATTCGTCCTGAATGTGTTTCTGCTAATAATATATTTGGTGCAGATATATCATTAAAAATATCTACATTATTTTCAACTATATTATCGCTCTCATTTTCTGAAAATGAGTAAATTGGTAATAAATTACCAATTATAATAATTATTAAAATAATTAAAACTATTTTCTTTATTTTCATTTTTTTACCCCTTATTTAATTTAGACTATATTACTATATAATATCTTTTATTTTTTTTCAATATTTTTTTATTATATTTTAAAGGAGTGTGATTTTATGTTTGAAAACTTAACAAAAAAACAGAAAATAATTTTTATAATTATTATTATATTTATGCTTATTGTAATTATCTTTTATCTATATTCAACACTATATAAATATGATAATAATATTTTGTATACTGAAATTGATAATAATTTTATAACAGAAAATATTTCTGAGGAAACAAATTCAAATAATTTAATAAAAAATTCTGAAATATTAGTTCATGTATCTGGTTGTGTAAAAAATAATACCGTAGTTTCTCTGCCAGAAGGCAGCAGAATAAATGATGCTATAGAAGCTGCCGGAGGATTAACTAGTGATGCTGATTTAACAAACATTAATTTAGCTTATATTTTAGAAGATGGTGAAAAAATATATATACCTAAAAAAGGCGAAGAAGAAAGTCAAAATTCAACTGTAAATTCGGAAATATCTAACACCAATTCATCATCATTAAAAGAATTTTCTAAAATAAATATTAATAAAGCAACTCAAACAGAATTAGAAACCATTCCTGGAATAGGTCCTTCAACAGCTTTAAAAATAATAAATTACCGCGAGGAGAATGGAAAATTTAAATCAATTGAAGAGATAAAAAATATTTCAGGAATAGGAGATGCAAAATATGAAAATATTAAAGAATATGTAACAATAAAATAATTTTAAATATATTATTTTTATAAAACCTATAATATTATAGTTAATTTTTTTGTATTTTTTAATTATTCTATATATTTTAATATTAAATATTATATTAATTTAATATTTTCCTTTTTCCGTAAGCTTTTCCAGTCTTTTACATTTGACAAATTTTACTTTTCGTTATAAAATGAAACTTGAACAATAAGTATTTTTATTATTTTTAGGAGGACTTTTATGAACACGAAAGTATTACATGTTGGCTTAGATGTTGGATCTACAACTGTTAAAATAGTAATTATGGATAATAATTTAAATACAATATATACAGATTATAGAAGACATTTTTCAGATACAAAAAATACTGTATGTGATGTTCTTGAAAAATTAGCAAAAGATTATTCTGATTTTTCTTTTACAATAGCATTAACTGGTTCTGGAGCAATGTCTTCTGCTACATTTTTAGATTTACCTTTTATACAAGAAGTTGTTTCTTGTAAAAGAGCAGTTGAAAAATATATACCACAAACTGATGTTGTTATTGAACTTGGTGGTGAAGATGCTAAAATAATATATTTTGACAAATCAATTGAACAAAGGATGAATGGTACATGTGCCGGAGGAACAGGAGCATTTTTAGACCAAATGGCATCTTTATTAGATACAGACACAGCTGGATTGAACGAGCTTGCAAAAACACATAACACAATTTATCCTATTGCATCACGATGTGGTGTTTTTGCTAAAACAGATATTCAACCATTAATTAATGAAGGAGCAGCTAAAGAAGATATTGCTGCATCAATTTTTCAAGCAGTAGTTAATCAAACTATCAGTGGTTTAGCTTGTGGAAGACCTATTAAGGGAAAAATAGCTTTTTTAGGAGGACCTTTAAATTATTTATCTGAATTAAGAAATAGATTTATAGAAACATTAAATTTAAAGGAAGATGAAATTATAGTTCCAGAAGAAGCTCATCTTTTAGTTGCGAAAGGTGCTGTATTAGATTCATTATCAATGGAACCAATCTCTATAGAAAAATTAAAAAGTAAAATAAAAGTTTTAAGAATTTCTAAAGATACTACAACACAACCTTTAAAACCACTATTTACTACAGATGAAGAATATGAACAATTTAAAGAAAGACATAATAAAGATAAAGTATCTAGAAAAGATTTAAAAAACTATACAGGAGATTGTTTTTTAGGAATTGATGCAGGTTCAACAACAACAAAATTAGTTTTAATAGATAGAGATGGAAATCTTTTATATTCATTATATGGAAATAATGATGGAAATCCTTTAAATAGTGTTATATCTATGTTAAAAAAATTATATTTGGTTTTACCTGAAAAAGCCGTTATTCGTTATAGTGGTATTACAGGATACGGAGAAAAATTAATTCAAACTGCTTTAAATGTCGATTTAAATGAAATAGAAACTATAGCACATTATACAGCTGCTAAAAAATTCATGCCTAATGTTACAAGTATTGTAGATATTGGCGGACAAGATATGAAATATATAAAAATAAAAGGCGATGTTATTGATAACATCATGCTTAATGAAGCATGTTCGTCAGGATGTGGTTCTTTTATAGAAACATTTGCAAAAAGTTTAAATTTGAGTATATCTGAATTTGTTGATGAAGCTTTAAAATCTAGAAAACCTGTTGACTTAGGTTCAAGATGTACTGTATTTATGAACTCTAAAATTAAACAAGCTCAAAAAGAAGGTTATGAGGTTGGAGATATATCTGCCGGACTTTCTTATTCAGTAATTAAAAATGCTATTCAAAAGGTAATGAAAGTAAGGGATGTTTCTACCTTAGGTAACCATATTATTGTACAGGGGGGTACATTCTATAATGATGCTGTTTTAAGAAGTTTTGAGTTAATTGTTGGAAAAAATGTAATTCGACCAGATATTGCAGGCTTAATGGGAGCATATGGTGTAGCACTTCTTGCTGAAGAACAATACGAAGCAAATTTTGATATGGAATATCATTCTACTATTTTAAAAACAGAAGAATTAGACAATTTAAATATTAATGTAACTCATACTAGATGCAATGGATGCGAAAATCATTGTCTTCTAACAATAAATAAATTTAATAATGGTAAAAAATATATATCTGGAAATAGATGCGAAAAGGGAGCTGGAATTGTATCAGAAAATCAAAACTTACCTAATATAATAAAATATAAATATGAAAGATTATTTAATTATACTCCATTAGACGAAAAAGAAGCTATCCGTGGAACAATTGGTATTCCTAGAGTATTAAATATGTATGAAGATTATCCATTTTGGTTTACATTTTTAACAAAATTAGGATTTAGAGTTATATTATCTGAGAAAAGTACTCGTAGTACTTATGAAAAAGGGATGGAATCAATGCCATCTGAATCAGTATGTTATCCTGCTAAACTTTCTCATGGACATATTATTAGTTTAATAAAAAGTGGTATTAACACTATATTTTATCCATGCATTCCATATTCAAGAAAAGAATTTGAAAAAGCAGATAACAAATATAATTGTCCAATTGTAATATCTTATTCAGAAGTTCTAAAAAACAATGTAGAAGAATTGAAAGATAAAAATATTAAATTTATAAATCCATTTTTACCTTTTGAAGCAAAAGCATTAACCAAGAGAATATTGGAATTAGAAGAATTTAAACAATATAATTTTACTAAAAAAGAATTAATGGAAGCTGCTATTAGTGCTGAAGCTGAATATCAGAAGTGTAAAGAAGATATACATAAAAAAGGTGAAGAAACTTTAAAATATATTGAAGAAAACAATTTAAGAGGAATTGTTTTAGCTGGTCGTCCTTACCATGTAGACCCTGAAGTAAATCACGGAATTGATACATTAATAACAAGTTTAGGATTATGTGTTTTAACTGAAGATAGCATATCTCATTTAGCAAAACAGACTAAGCGCCTAAGAGTAGTTAACCAGTGGGTATTCCATTCAAGATTATATGCTGCTGCTGAATTTGTAGGTGAACATGACAATTTAGAACTAGTACAATTAAACTCTTTTGGTTGCGGTGTTGATGCTGTTACTACAGATCAAGTAGAAGAAATTTTATCAAGTTACGAAAAAATGTATACACTTATAAAAATTGATGAAATAAATAACTTAGGAGCTGTTCGTATACGTATTAGATCTCTTTTAGCTAGTATGAATAAAAGATTATTAAATAAAAAAGAAAAATCAAATAACTTGGGAAATTATGAATTAAATAAAATACCATTTACAAAAAATATGAAAAAAAGTGGTTATACAATATTAGTTCCTCAAATGTTACCTATTCATTTTGAATTAATTACTAGAGCAGTTGCAGCAGATGGATATAATATAGAGTTTCTACGTGATTGTACCCCACATACAGTTGAAACAGGTTTAAAATATGTAAATAATGATGCATGTTATCCATCAATATTAACAACAGGGCAATTTATAGAAGCTCTACAATCTGGAAAATATGATATAAATAAAACAGCTATTGTTATGTCTCAAACAGGTGGAGGATGTCGTGCTACAAATTATATAGGTTTCATAAGAAAAGCATTAAAAGATGCTGGATTTCCAAATGTACCTGTTATATCTTTTAATCTTGTTGGTATGGAAAAGAATCCTGGATTCAAATTAACTTTACCAATGCTTGAACGATTAATTAAAAGCGTAATTTTAGGAGATTTACTTCAAAAAATGTTAACTAAAAATAGAGCATATGAAGTAAATAAAGGTGAATCTCAGAGTTTATTTAACAAATGGATGGAAAAATGCAAAAACTTAATTGATAAATCATCAAATAAAGAATTTAAAAAGGCAATTTATGATATTGTAGATGACTTTGAAAAAATAAAATTAGATACGTCAAATAAAAAGCCAAAAGTAGGAATTGTAGGAGAAGTTTTAATTAAATATCATCCATTTGGGAATAATTTTGTTGCAGATTTGTTAGAACAAGAGGGTGCAGAAGTAATTTTACCAGATTTTATGGGATTCATTAAATTTATGATGACACATAAAATAACCTTTAATAGCTTATTAAAAATAGACAAAACAAAATCTGATATATCTAAAATGGCTATAAAGGTAATAGATATATTAGAAAAAGATGTTAAAACTGCTTTATCAAAATCTAAGAAAGGTTATTTACCTGTATGTGATATATGGCACTTAGAAGAAAAAGTTAAAAATGTTTTATCAATCGGAAATCAAACTGGTGAAGGATGGTTTTTAACTGCTGAAATGATTGAATATATTGAAAATGATATTCCAAATATCATTTGTGTTCAACCTTTTGCGTGTCTTCCAAATCATGTTGTAGGAAAAGGTGTTATAAAAACAATTAGAAGTATGTATCCTGAAGCAAATATTTCTCCTGTTGATTATGACCCAGGTGCAAGTGAAGCTAATCAAGCAAATAGAATTAAATTAATGATGGCAGTTGCAAAAGATAATTTAAACAAACTATCAAAAGAAGATTCTTTATCAAATAAGAAAAATTTAGTAAATATAAAGTAGAAAACAACATGTAAAATCATGTTGTTTTTTATTTTATATAATATTTTTTTATATAATAAAATTTAAAATTAAATTATTTATTTATTTTAATAATTTAAATAAATAATTTAGTAAAATAATTTATTTTTTATTTATTTATAATAATAAAATAGATTATTTTTTTTATTATTATAATTATTTAATTATTTTTATAAAAAGATATTTTGTTTATTTAAAATATCTTTTTATAGTATTTGTTATTATGTATACTTGTTTTGTCTGTAAAATTTATACAATTTTTTTATCATTCAATATTTTATACATTTTATGTTATCTTTTTTGTCCATTATTTTTCTACCTTTTTTGCTTATAAGTCAAATCTTGCTTTGTACTAAATTTTAAACTTTTTCTTTTCTAAAATTTTTTTATTATTTTTACTCTCATATATTATTTTTTATGTTTATGGCTAAAAAAAGTTTTCCACAGTTCCTTTCAAAAGTACGGATTTTAATTATTTTAAGTTTTTTTTCTTCTAAAATTTTATTTGTTATATACTTCAATTTAGGTTGATATTCTATAACAATTTATAACATGCTTTTCAAAAAACTATCATCTTAAAAAATTTTTTAAACTTTTTTATTATATAATTTTATACTTTTATATATCCTCTTTATAATTATTTTCAATTTTAAATTTTGTACAACTGTAAGAAAAATTTTTCTAATTTTATCATACTTTTTTATTTACATAATTATATTTTTGCAACTTTTTATTATTGTAATTTTTTACAATAAATTTTAATAAAAATAATATTAAAATTTATTTTATTAGTAAATAATTTAAATTTATCTTTTTAAATAAAATTTATATTCTATTATTTTTATATAAAAAATTTATTTATTTAAAATTATATTTTATAATTATTATTTTTTTACATTTTTATTAATATAAATAACTAAATAATAATTATTTAGTAAAATACTAATGGTTCCTTTTGCTTGATATAACTTAATTATAAATTTTTAGTTATATTTTAGAATAATACAATAATATAAAAAATTTTTATAATTTAAAATTTATATTTATTATAATATTTAAATTAAATTTTATTTTATAATATATAATTTAAATATTATAATTGTAAATTAAAATAAAATATAAAAATAATTTTTAAAAAATATTTTATTTAACTTATTAAATATTAATTATTGATTATTTTTATTTAGTTTCTAAAATCATCTTTGGCTTTAAATTTTTTTTTCAGATCTTTTTTTAGTCTTTCTATTCATAATCTTTATATAGTGAATTTACATTTTATGTAATTATTTAATTAGATATGCAGCTTTTATAATTTAATTTTTTTAATAATTAAAACGAGAGATTATAATAAATCTTTATATCTATTTTTATACTTATATGGCCTAAAAAGTTATCCACAATATAAATTATTTTAGTTGCGACAGCAAGCATTTTAGGTTTTTTATGTTTATATTTTTTTTTATTCATATTACATACAGAATCTCTCTTGTTTTTTATTTCAATTTATTGTTAGTTTGACAATTTATATTTTGTTTTTTCTTGTTATTTATTATTATACTTTTTCCATTTCTTTTCAAATTTAATCTTCATGTTTTTTTTGTATTATATTTATCTAATTTACATAATTTGTGTTCTTTTTTTAATTTCTATTCATTTTATTAATTTAGTAAAATAAATTTATAAAATTTAATATTAATTTTAAATTAATATTAAAAATTTTTTTATATTATAATTTTTTTTATTATTTCATATTAAATATTTTCAAAATTTTTTTATTCTAATTTTTTATAAAATAAAATAATTAGAATTTTATTTTTAATTATTTTATTCTTTATTTTTTTATTATATATTTTTCATTATTTACTATTTAAAATAAATTTTTATTATAAATTTAAAAAAATATTTATTTTTTTACTTATTTATAATTATATTAAACCTTTGATTACTTCAAATTATGTTTACTATGTTTGTCTGAAAATTTTATATTTATTTTTCATTTTTTTATTTTTTGTACTTTTTATGTTATCTTATGTGTTTGTTATTTCTTTGCTTTTTTGTTTATAAGTCAATTTTATTTTGGCTTATACTCTTCCTTTATTTTTTTTTAATCCTTTTTGTTCTTTTTTTACCTTTATCTTATTTTTTTATTTATTTAGCTCAAAATAAGTTTTCCACAATTACTTATTAAAATACGGAGTTTAATGTTTTTTAAGTTTTTTTTCTTTATAAAATTACAGTTATTTTATCCTTCTTTTTGCTTTTATATTTTATGAAAAATCATAATATACTTTTATAAAAAATTCTTTATTAAAGTATTATATAAATTTTTATCATAAGTTTATAGAATTTTAGACATCTTATTTTTTATTATTTTAAATTAAAACTTTTATACAATTATTAGAAAATTTTGTCTGATTTCGTTATGCTTTTAAATTTACATAATTATATTTTTTACAACTTTTTATTATTATAAATTTTTTTAAAAAAATTTATAATAAAAATAGTTTTTTAATTTATTTTATTAAAAAAATAATTTAATTTTTTATTTTTTTATAAATATTTTATATTTTTATATAAAATATTTATAAATTTAAGAATTTTTTTAAATTATTATTTATTTAAATTTTTTATATAAAATATTTTATATATTATATTTAATATATTATAATTTAATTGTTTCTTTTTCTTGTGTAGACTGAGTTATAAATTTTAATTTTTTTAAAAAATATAATAATTAAATTTATATAAAATATATTTATAAAAATATTATTTAATTAATATTTTTTATTTTATATTTAATTTTTAAAATAAATTTTTATTATTTCAAAATATAATTTTAAAAAAATATTCTATAACAATAAATTAAAAAAAATATTATTTTTATTAATTTATTTTTTAATAATTACTTCATATTTAATACTTAAGTATAATACTATATTATAATTTTTACTATACACTATTATCATTCATACTCTTTATTATAAATATTTCTTTTACTATAATTTACATTTTCTGTAATTTTTTAGTAATATATATTTACTTTTATAGTGTAATTTTTTTACTTTTTTTAGCTTTAAAATATATGTACTTTTTTCTCATTTTTTTACAAATTTTACTAAAAAAAGTTATCCACAATATGTATTAATTAAGTTGCGAATACAAGCTTTTTAGAGATTTAATATTTAAAATTTTCTATAGTATATATTATATTGATTATCTTGTATACTTTTTATTCTCTTTTATTGTTAGTTTGACAATTTTAATTTTGCTTTTATTATTATTTATTATTATAAACTTTTTCTTCATTACAACATTTTTTCTTTATACTCTATTACATTTTTTTATATAACATTTACATAATTTATTCTTTTTTTTATGTACTGATTTTTTTTAATTTAATAAATAATTTTATTATTTTTTTTTACTTATTTAAATTTTATTATAATTTTTTATAAATATAATTATATATTTTTTATTTTAATTTAAAAAATTATTATTTTTTTTTATTTTTATATTTATAATATTATTAAATTTATTTATAATTTTTATATATTTATTTTACTTTTATGTTATAATAAATAATATTTATAATAAAAGGAGTTTAATTTTAATTAATGAAAAATATTGATATAATTGGTGCATGTTGTGATTTAGGAGTAAATATTGATGGAGCAAACTTAGGTCCCGAAATATTAGAAAAAAATATAAATAAGAAATATATTATTAATAATATTATAAATATAAAAACAAATAAAATACAAAAAGAGCTACAAGAAAATAATAATAAAAAAAATTTAAAAGAAATTAATAATTTTAATTTTAAATTATATAATACTATAATTAATTCTTTAAATAATAATATGCTACCTCTAACACTTGGTGGAGATCATAGTATAGCAATTGGATCCAGTTTAGCATCTATTTATAAATATAAAAACTTAGGTATAATTTGGTTTGATTCTCATGGTGATTTCAATACATTTGAAACTACAAATACTGGAAATATTCATGGTCTACCATTTGCAGCAGTTACTAATTATGAAAAAAAATATTTAACAACATTCCATACTGGTAATTTTTTCTCTTATAAAAATGCAGTATTATTTGGAGCAAGAAGTATAGACGAACCATATGAAATAAAAAATTTAAAAGATGCTGGAATAACTATAATTACAACAGAAGATATAAAAAAATATGGAATAGAAAAAATGTGTGAAAAAGCTTTTTCTATAGCCTCTAATTGTACTTTAGGCATTCATGTAAGTTACGATTTAGATTGTATAGATCCAATAATATCACCAGGAGTATCAGTACCTGCTAAAAATGGAATTAATTTAGAGGAGGCATACACTTTTTTAAACTATATTATAAAAAATAAAAATAAAATTAAATCAATAGATTTAGTTGAATTCAATCCATTAAAAGATATTAATAAAAAAACAGAAAAAATAGCAAGTTATATATTAAATACATTAATAAATAAACTATAAAAAAAAATAGGTTATAAACCTATTTTTTTATAGTATTTTTACTTTCATCTAATTCTTTTAAATATTTTTTTGCGTATTGTACATCTGTTAAACATTTTACATATTTACCTTTAATATATTGTACTGTTTCATTTCCTTTTCCTGTAATTAGAATAACACTATTTGGTTTTGCTTCAAAAATTGCTTCTTTTATTGCTTGTCCTCTATCAGGAACTATTTTATATTTTCCATTTTCTTTTTCAACATATATAGAAATTTCCTTACATATATCCTCTACCTTTTCATTTCTCGGATCTTCCATAGTTAAATAATTCATATTAGAATATTTTCCAGAAAGCTTTCCTAAATCTCTTCTTCTGTTCTGAGCATGATTTCCTGGACAACCAAAAACAGTTATAATTTCCCTTTTTGGATATTCTTTAATTGTAGATTCATATAGTTTTTGAAAACTTAATTTATTATGAGCATAATCAACTATTACAACAACATCTCTTTTTTTATTTGTATATATTTCCATTCTTCCACTTGCTTTCGCCTTTTTTAGTCCATTATATATATTTTTATATGGAACATTTAAAGCTGTGGCAACTGCAATTGCTGCTAAAGCATTTTCTACATTAAATAACCCTGGCATAGTTAATAAAATTTCATTATCAAAATATTTTGTTCTAACATTAAATACTGTATTCATTCCTTCTTTTCTAATGTTATAACCATAAATATCTGCATTTTCTGTATTTCCAAATGTAATAATTTTTTTTGCTTGTTTAGCTGACTCCATAACTCTATCTAAATCTTGTGTATTCAAATTAATAATTGCTGTTTCAGTTTGTTTAAATAATTTTAATTTTGATGTAAGATAATCTTCATAATTTTTATGTTCAATATTACTAATGTGATCTTCTGAAATATTTAAAAATACCCCAATATTATATAAAATATCATATACTCTATCAACTTTTAATGCTTGAGAACATACCTCCATTACTAAATTTTCTATATTACTATCTACAGCATTTTTAATATGTTTAAATAATTCTAATGATTCTGGTGTAGTTAACACAGATTCTGTTCTTTGCTTTCCATCAAAAGTATCAATTGATGAAATAATAGCTGTTTCATTTTTATTTAAATCTTTCATATAATCATCTAAAATATATTTTATATAATATGCTGTTGTGGACTTTCCCTTTGTGCCAGTAATTCCTATCATATTAATCTTTTTTTGCGGATAATTTGTATATAAAGCAGATAATACCGCTAGGGCTTTTCTTACATCAGATACAATAATATATGGTTTATTTTCTTCTTTATATTTTTCTTCTGCAACATATGCAAATGCTCCTTTATTTAATGCTTCATTTAAAAAGTCTATTTTAAAATTAATACCTTTACATATAAATAAAGAATTATCTTTTACATTTTTTGAATTATAAGTTAAAATATTTACATTTTTATTTTTTATTTTTTCATTTATATTTTCTTCTATTAATAAATCTTTTTCTTTTAATTTTTTTATATAATCTAATAATTTTGGCATTTTAAACTCCTATTAAAATGTATATTTTTTATATTTATTTAAATAATTAAAATCTCTATAAAATAAATATAATTTTCTTTTTATTCCTTTATCCTTCTTATATTTCATAGGATTTACTATTTTTTTATTTTTTATTAATTGATTTATTTCTTGTTTTAATTTTTCATTTTTTATATATTTTTTTATAATTATTTTTGGTACAAAACTTAATACATATTTTTCCTTAATAATTGTAAAATCCATTTTTTTATTATTAATTAAATCATCTATTAAATATTTTACTAAGTTATATCCACATGCAGCTAAATAATAGCTACTTCTTGCCTGCCTAGGATTAATTTCTAAAACTTTATATTTTTTATCTCTCTCATCATATTTCATATCAAATTCTGCAAATCCTTGGTATTCAATTTTTTCAAGAAAGTTTTTTAATTTATAAATTATTTCTTCTTTATATCCATGTTCATCATACCCATTAACTAGAACCGTACAATTTCCTATCCCTGTAGGTGTATGTTCTTGCAAACCAATTTGAGCAAACGTTGCTAATTTTGCTTTTTTATCTTTTCCAACGTAAAAAATAGAATCAAATAACGCTGAATCATCTCCTGGAATAAATTCCTGAATTATTAATTTATCATTATACCCTGCATTTTCAACATTATTAATAACTTTTTCTAACTCTTCACTATTATATACTTTATATACCTTTGCCAGTCCTGCACCATCTAATTTATGATATTCAACACCATTACTAGGTTTAATAATTATTGGATATTCTTTAAAATATTTTTTTACTTCATTTATATCTTTATTTTTATTGCACTCATATAAATATGTTTTAGGCATGGATATATCAAAATTTTGATATTTTTCATAAAAATTTTCTTTTATTAATAAATTATTAACTATTTCTAATTTTGGATAATTAAATATAAAATATTTTTCTAGTAAACTTTGATTTTCTACTGTCATTTTAACATATAAATCACTTGTTGCAATTAATAAATTTTTTTTATTTTTATGATTTTCTCCATATTCAATTAAAGCTTTTTTAAAATTTTCATCTTTATTAAAATTATCTATTACTATAGCATTAGATATTTTAGTATATGGTATTGCTCTATTTCCAATTATATCTGCCTTTTTTCCAGTTAATTCGTGGTAACATCGAGACATGTAATATGCATTAATATCTGTACCAATAATTAAAACATTTAATTCTTCTTTCATAAATATTTATTACCCTCTCTATATTAAAAATATTATTATTCTTCTATTGCAATCATTTCATTATTTTTTATATATACTCTTGGAATTTTTTTACTAATATTACACATTGTTTCATAAATAGATGTTTCATTGTGTTCTGCCACCTCTTTTATAGATACTTTATCTCCAATTAAAGTTACTTTATCATATAATTTAATTGTATCATCAATCCTAACTGTAGTCATTCCCATTCCAACATCTCCAATTATTTGGTATCTTTTATTTTGAATTGTAACAAATCTTCCTTTACTTTTTCTAAAAATTCCATCATCATAACCCGTAGCCATAATTGCTATTTTTTCATCTTTTTCTGCTCTATAAGTAGCTCCATATCCTACAAATTCACCTTTTTTTATATCTTTTATTTGTATTATTTCTGTATACATTTTAAATGCAGGTTTTAATTCTATAGGTATTTCTGTTATTGTTTTACTAACATTATTTTTTTTCTTATACAATTCTCTTTTTATTTTTCTTAATTTTCCTTTTATACCTTTATATTGATATATTGGACTAGGATTATAGCCATACATTGCAATTCCTAATCTTATTCCGTTACAAAAATTTATTTTTGGATGATTAATAAATGCAGCACTTTTTGCTAAATGAATAATAGGAATTTCATTTAAATTAATATCTTGTGTTAATTCCTTAAATTTTTCTACCTGCCTGTCCCATTCTTTATCATTAATTCCAAGCGTTGCAAAATGTGAATATATTCCCTCTATTTCTATATTCTCTTTTTCTTTTAATTTATTATAAATTTCTTTAATTTCTTCTCTATTTTTAAATCCTAATCTATTCATTCCAGAATCAATTTTTAAATGAATTTTTAATTTTTGATTAATTTCTTTTTTTAATAATTCTTTTGCATAATATATGTCGTGTATAGTAATTGTTATTTTATTTTTAATGCAGATATCTATATAATCTAAATTAATTGGCTCTAAACATAAAATAGGTATTTTTTTATTAATATTTCTTGCCTCTAAAGCTTCTTCCAAAGAAGATACAGCTAAATAATTAACACCACTATCAATTAATTCATTAATTACATACGTTACTCCATGTCCATAACAATTTCCTTTTACCACTCCAAAATAATAATCATAATCTTTATAATAATCTACAATATTTTTTACATTATTTTTTAAATTATCTATATTAACTTCAACATAAGTTTTTCTAAACATTTCACTCCTCCTAGTTTATTTGTAATTATATCATTATTTATTTGTATTGTAAATTGTAAAAAACACATAATTTAATAATAATTATGTGTTTTTATTTATTTTTTATTATTTTAATTAATTTAATTATTTTTATTAATATTTATTTTAATTTTTTAAAAAATAAATTTATTTAATTAAATATTTTTTAATTAATTTAAATTATGAATTTTAAATATCTCCTTTTTTCATTTCTTCATATCTTTTTATTTTTGCAGTAGTAGTTTTTATCATGGGCTCCTCTGTTACTACTAAATTTTTTATGTATTTATATTTTGGTAGCGTTTTATTTATTTTTTTAACATCTTGCCAAATTATATCTCTTATTTCCTCTTGTGAAATATCTTGTTTTTTAGAATGCATATATTCTTTATTGTATACTATTTTTACAGAAACAACTAAATCATCATCTTTTGGTTTACCATATACCATATTTTCTTCTACATAAGGAAGATTTGCAATTAATTGTTCTAATTCTTCTGGATAAATATTTTTTCCATTTTTTAAAACAATTACATTTTTCTTTCTTCCAGTAATAAAAATAAATCCATCTTTATCTATGTACCCTAAATCTCCAGTATAAAACCATCCATCTTTTAATACGTTATTTGTTTCTTTCGGCATTTCATAGTATTCTTTCATTACATTTGGTCCTTTAACCACAATCTCTCCTATACCTTTTTCATTTTTATTTTCTATTTTTACTTCTACTTCGGGCATAGGCAAACCAATTGAACCATATCTTATATTTTTTTCATTTTCTGCTGCTAATACCGGAGATGTTTCTGTTAAACCATATCCCTGTATGGTTAAAATTCCAAAATCATTAAATCCTTTTGATACTTTTTTATCTATTGCAGAAGCACCACTAATAATGAATCTTATATTTCCACCTAATTGATCAATTATATCTTTAAATAATTTTCTTCTAATATCAATATGTAATTTAAGCAAGATATTACTAATTATTTTTCCTATTTTTACTATTTTAGTTTTATTTTGTTTTTCTATTTCTTTATTAATTTTTTTATACATTGCTTCTAATAATAATGGCACACATACAAAAGTAGTTACTTTATATTCTTTTAAATTTTCTTGTATATGTTTTAATCCATCACAGAATACATTTGTTGCTCCATGAGATAAAAATAAAATAATAGCTGTTGAGCCAAATGCATGATGCATTGGTAAAAATGCTAAATTAACATCTGTTGGATAAATTGTTTCTGCACAATTCATTTGGTATATATTAGAAGCTATATTTCTATTTGTAAGAACTACCGCTTTTGAAGAAGATGTTGTTCCAGATGTAAATATAATTGTTGCCATTTTATCTGGATCTATATTATGGTTTTCAAAGCTATTATCTCCTTTTAATAATTGTTCTTCTCCTTTAATTTTTATATCATCTAAACTTATATCTCTATTGTTTTTTTGCATACATATAAATGTTTTAATATTTAATTCATTATTTGCTTTTATTTCATTTATTATCTCTTTTAAATTTTCATCATATATTATAACTTCTGCGTTACTTCTTTTTAATGATAATATAATTTCATCTTTTTGAAGCCCTTTGTCTAATGGTACAGTAATTCCTACACCTAATAAAATTGAAATATAACTTAATACCCATTCATAGCTATTCTTACCTATAATTGCTATTTTCTTATTTTCTGCACCAAAATTTATTAATCCTGTTCCTAATTTTTTAACATCTTCTGCAAATTCTTTATAACTTATTTTTTGGTAACTAACTTGTTTTTCTTTTTTATTCTTAATAATAAAAGCTACTCTATCATTATATTTTTCTATACCTCTATTAATATATTCTTTAATGGTATCAAATTTTTCATCTTCTCTTAATCTTAAATTTCTCATTTTTTCATCCTTTACATAACATATAATAAAATACATAAAAAGTGTAATAAACTTCCAATAAAGCAAGCAATATGAAATACTGAATGTAACCATTTTTTCTTATGACCTATTGCATATGCTATAGCACCAATTGTATATACAATGCCCCCTAATAAAAGTAGTAAAAAACCACCTAAACCTAATGCATTAAAAACTACATCCATTTTTATAATGATTAGCCATCCCATTACCAAATAGCAAACCATTGAAAATATTTTATATCTGTGTAAATCAATTGAATTTAATATAATACCTATAATTGCCATTGCCCAAATTATTCCAAAAATGGACCATCCCATAGCTACATTATATTCTCTTATACTACACAATGCAAATGGAGTATAACTTCCTGCAATTAGTAAAAATATTGAACAGTGATCTATAACTTGAAAAACTTTTCTTGCTTTTTTGTCTATTTTTAATCCATGATATATACTAGACATTGTATATAATATAATTAAAGTTACTCCAAAAATTACTCCAGATACAATTCCATATGCATTATGATGAATTGCTGCAAAAATACTGCATAAAGATGTTGCTACTATTCCAAGTACACCACCTATAATATGAGATACCATATTAAAAATATCTTCTCCTCTTGTATAAGTTGGAAGTATTCTGTCATTTAGTTTTATTCTTTTCATATATGTCTCCTTTTTTTATATAATATACTAATTAAAAAATAATATCAACTAATTTGACTCCTCATTCAATAATATTATTTACATTTTATATTTATTTAAATCTATAATTTATTTTTTTATCATTTAATTTGAGTTTTAGTTTTAAATTACTACCAATTTTATTATAATAATAAAGCACCAACAGAACATGTTGGTGCTCGGAGTATTATCTCCTCCGTTTTTGCCATCTCTTTATTTGACAGTCCCATATACATACCAAAAAGTATGTAATAGCAAGAATTGCCACCAAAACGACAAACTGTACAAACTTATTTGCTGTACTAAATGCCCTAACAATAAAGTTGGGGGAGGAGTATATTAAGTTTCTCTCCTCTTGAATCTTATTCCATATTTGCTTGTTTTCCTGTGTTTTCTCAACATTTTGATTATAGAAATTAGCCTCTTGACTTAAATTCCATAATTTCCAACTTGTTATGAGAATTGTTCCAGCAACATATAGAAATAACAGTGTTGCAAAAAAAACTATTAACGTATCCTTCCGTCTTGCTTTCATGGTTTAATACCCCTTTCAATTATTTTATACTTATATTATACCACTTTTTTAGATTTTTTTCAACTTATGCAACTAATTTAAATTTTATATGTTATAAACTGCTTTTAAAATATTAATAAAAGCCTACTAGATGCTAGCAAGCTTCTATTTATAATTGGCGGAGATTGAGGGATTTGAACCCTCGCGGCCACTTACGCAACCCTAACGGTTTAGCAAACCGTCCCCTTCAGCCACTTGGGTAAATCTCCGTGTCTGTAGTTTTATAATATTATAAAAATGGCGCAGAGGGTGGGATTCGAACCCACGGTAGGCTACAAACCTACGCCAATTTTCAAGACTGGTGCCATAAACCAACTCGACCACCTCTGCACAAGTATCACCAATAGTGACAATATATATATTAGCATAAATTTACCTTATATGTCAATACAAATTTTTGTTTTTCTAAAAATTCGCATTTTTTCTATAATTAGGTTACAAAATAAATGTTATTTTATTTTAAAAATATTTTACAAAAAAATAACTATTAATGCATATATTTTAATATATAATTAAACTTTTTATTTATTGTTTTATTGCTTCTTTAATAGCTTTCTTTTCCTCTTCTGATAATGTATAAGTAGATTCTCCATTTTTTATTGGCTTTGCATATATATTAGACATTTCTCTTGAATATATTCCATTTAATACTACTCCATCATTATTTTTATTTAATAATGCTAAGGTAAAACTTAAATCACTTCCTGTATCTCTAAATGCACTATAACGTATAATTCCAATTTTAGATATTGTTTTTTCAAAATTTACATCTATTTTTCTACAATAATCTAAAATTTCTTCGTTTTGTTTTTGTACAAATTCTACTTTTGCTAAATGGTTATTTAGCATTTGTTCTATATCTTTCCCATTTCCAAGCTTTTTCATGAATTCTTTATGTTTTTTTTGCATTAATTCTATACTTATAAATAAATATATTAATAATATAAAAAAAATTATATTAAGTATAAAAGAAATAATTAAATACATATTTGTTTTTAAAAAATCTAACATATTAATTTTCTCTCCTTTTAAGTTTACAACTATAAAAAGTATATATTAAAGTTAATAGAAATTGTAGTATATTTTTTATTTTATTAAATCTAGTATTCTTGATAAATCGTCATTAGAAGAATATTCAATTACAATTTTTCCTTTTCTTTTTCCTGCATCTAATCTTACTTTGGTTCCAAAAAAGCTTTGAAACGTATCTTCTATATCTCTATATATTGGTTCATATCTTTTATCTATTTTTTTATTTTTCTTTCTTTTTGTTGTTCTTTCTATTTCCCTAGAACTATCCCCTTTTTCTATATAACGAATTGCTGCTTGATATTGTTTATCTCCATCTTCAAAAACTAGTAAAGCTCTGCAATGTGATTCTGTTAGTTTTCCCTGTTTCGCTAAATCTAATACTCTTTGATCTAAATTTAATATTCTTAATGTGTTTGCAACACCGCTCCTACTTTTTCCTATTATATCTGCTACTTGTTGTTGTGTTAATCCATATTCCTCCATTAATAATTTTATTCCAGAAGCCTTTTCAAAAGCATTTAAATCTTCTCTTTGAATATTTTCTATTAAGGAAATTTCTTTATTTTTTCTTTCATCATCTTCTCTTACTATTGCTGGAATTGTTAATAAACCTGCTTTTTTAGAAGCTCTCCATCTTCTTTCCCCTGCAATAATTTCATAATAATTATCTTTTTTTGTAACAATAATTGGTTGAATTAATCCATATTTTTTTATTGATTCAGCAAGTTCTTGTAATGATTCTTCATCAAATTGTTTTCTTGGTTGATTTCTGTTTGGTTCTACTTCTATTAATTTTAAATTTTGAACAACTTCACCTTCTTTTATTTCTTCTATATCTTCTTTTAAACTGTCAGAAAATAAAGCATCTAGTCCTTTTCCTAATCCTGTTTTTTTTGCCATTTTATTTAAATCTCCTTTCACTTATTTTATTATTTCATGTGTTTTGCTTTTAAACTATCTTCATTGTTTTTTATTAATTCCTTCCCTAATTTCTCGTAACATTTTGCACCTTTTGAGCGAGAATCATATATTGTAATTGGCATACCATAGCTTGGTGCTTCACTTAATTTAACATTTCTAGGAATAACTGTTTTATATACTTTATCACTAAAATATTTTTTTACTTCATCTACAACCTGTTTTGCTAAGTTTGTCCTACTGTCAAACATTGTTAGAAGAGCTCCTTCTATTTCTAAATTTTTATTTAAATGCTTCTTTACTAGATTAATAGTATTTATAAGTTGCCCTAATCCTTCTAATGCATAATATTCACACTGTACAGGAATTAGAATACTATTAGAAGCAGTAAATGCATTTAATGTAATTAAACCTAAAGATGGAGGACAATCTATAATAATATAATCATAATCGTCTTTTACTTCGTCTAATTTTTCTTTTAATCTTTTTTCTCTAGACATCATAGAAACGAGTTCAACCTCTGCCCCTGCTAAATTTATATTAGAAGGACATAAATCCAAGTTTTTAATCTCTGTTTTTATAATTGCCTCTTTTATACTTGTTTCTTCTATTAAAACATCATATACTGAAACTTCAATATTTTTTTCTATCCCTACACCACTAGTTGCATTTCCTTGTGGATCTGTATCTATTAACAATGTTTTTTTATTTTTTTTTGCTAGAACTGTACTTAAATTGATAGAGGTTGTTGTTTTTCCAACTCCTCCTTTTTGATTTGCAATTGCTATAATTTTTCCCAAATTTATTCCTCCGTTTTTTTTATATTTATATATTCATCATATAAAAATATAATGAATATGTCAATAAATTTTTAAAAAAATATAAATTTTTTTAATATTTATATAATTGGAGATTTACTAGGTGTTCCCGGTCTTCTAGGATATTGCTTTGGAGTACTTTTTACTTTTTTTATTAGTACAATATTTCTTTTTATATCTGTATATGGTAAAACAAATTCTTCTACTTTTTCTATTTTTCCACCTAATGTAAAAATAGCCTTTTCAGCTTGAATTATTTCTTCATTTATATTGCTTCCCTTCATACAAATACAGTTTCCTCCCAATTTAACTGCAGGAAGCATATATTCTGCTAAAATATTCAAACACGCAACAGCTCTAGATACAGCTATATCAAATTTTTCTCTATATTTACTGTTTTGAAATATTTCTTCCGCTCTTCCATGTAATGTAGATATATTATTTATGCTAATATTTGAAATAATTTCATTCAATACTTTAATTCGTTTTTGTAAAGAATCAAACAATACCATTTCATTTTTATCATTAACAATTTGCAATGGTAACCCAGGAAATCCTGCTCCTGTACCAATATCTATAATTTTTTTATTATCTCCTATATATTTGTAAATTGTTAAACAATCTATAAAATGTTTATTTATAATATCTTCATCTTCTGTAATAGACGTTAAGTTAATTTTCTTATTCCACTCGATTAATAAATTTTTATAATTATAAAATTTTTCTAATTTATTATCATTTAATTCAATAGATATACTATTAGCATATTTTTTTAATTTTTCTTTAAATTCTTCTTTTTTCATTTATATTTCCTCTCTAAATATAAAAATTTTTATTAAAATTTTACTCCTAGTATAATTTATAACTTCTAAAACATTGTTATATCTAAATGTTTATCACTTTTGTTTATCACTAAACTGATTTTTTTGTTCTTTTCTGTTTTTCTAAATATATTAATAAAACACTTATATCTGCAGGAGAAACTCCTGATATTCTTGATGCTTGACCAATAGAACTTGGTTTTATTTTATCTAATTTTTGTCTTGCTTCTAAACATAAACCTTCTATATTTGAATAACATATATCTTCATTCAATTTTTTTTCTTCTAATTTTTTAAATTTTTCTACTTGTTCATTTTGTAATTGAATATATCCTTCATATTTTACTTGTATCTCTACTTCTTCACTTTCTTGTTTTGTTAATTTTGGTCTGTTTTTATCTATTTCAGCTAAATTTTTATAATTTAATTCACTTCTTTTCAATAAATCTGCAATTTTTATTCCACCATTAATAGGTGATGAATTAATTCTTCTTAAAAATTGATTTACTTCTTCTGTTGGTTTTATTGTTGTAGTTTTTAATCTTTCTATTTCATTTTTTATATTTTCTTTTTTGTTTATAAATTTTAAATATCTTTCTTTACTTATTAGCCCAATATCATACCCTTTTTGAGTTAATCTTAAGTCTGCATTGTCTTGTCTTAGCAATAGCCTATACTCTGCTCTTGAAGTCATCATTCTATATGGTTCGTTTGTTCCTTTTGTTACAATATCATCAATTAAAACACCTATATACCCATCCGCTCTATTTAAAATAAGAGGTTCTTTTTGTTTTATTTCTTGTGCTGCATTTATTCCTGCAATTAAGCCTTGGGCAGCAGCTTCTTCATAACCAGATGTACCATTTATTTGTCCAGCGAAAAACATACCTTTTATATTTTTTAATTCTAATGATAATTTTAATTGTGATGGATCTATACAATCATATTCTATTGCATAAGCTGGTCTTGTAAACTCTGCTTTTTCAAGTCCAGGAATTGTTCTATACATTTCTATTTGAACATCTTCTGGCAAAGATGAACTCATTCCTTGTATATACATTTCATTTGTATCTTTTCCAATAGGTTCAACAAATACTTGATGTCTAGGTTTATCGCTAAATCTTACAACTTTATCTTCAATAGAAGGACAATATCTTGGACCTGTTCCTTCAATTTCTCCTGCATATAATGGAGAACGATGAAGATTTTTTCTTATAATTTCATGTGTTTTTTCGTTAGTATATGTTAAATAACATGGCATTTGTTCTTTTGGTATAACTTCATTTTCAAAAGAAAACATTTCTATATCTTTATCCCCTTCTTGTAGTTCCATTTTTGAAAAATCAATAGAATTTTTATTAATTCTCGCAGGTGTACCAGTTTTAAATCTAACAATGTTAATACCTAATTTTTTTAAACAATTTGATAATTCATTTGCCGCAAATACACCATCTGGACCACTTTCGTAAGATACATTTCCTATAAATATTTTACCTTTTAAATATGTTCCTGTTGCCAAAATGACTGCTTTAATTTTATATTTTGCTCCAATTTTAGTTTCTATAGCACATACTTTACCATCTTTTACTTCTATATTAGTTATTTCTGCTTGTTTTAAAAATAAATTTTCCTGGCTTTCTAATGTGTTCTTCATTTTAATATGATACATTTTTCTATCTGCTTGTGCTCTTAACGAGTGTACAGCAGGTCCTTTTGATGTGTTTAACATTCTTAATTGTATGTATGTTTTATCAATATTTTTTCCCATCTCACCACCAATCGCATCTATTTCTCTTACTAAATGACCTTTTGAAGATCCTCCTATATGTGGATTACATGGCATATTTGCTACTGCCTCTAAGCTAATAGAAAATACTAAAGTTTTTAAACCTAAACGTGCACATGCCAAACCTGCTTCACAACCTGCATGTCCTGCTCCTATTACTGCTACATCATACTCTCCAGCAAAATAGCTCATTTTTTATTTCATCCTTTCATTTTATATAAATTCTTTGATTATCTATTTCCCTAAACAAAATTTAGAAAAAATTTCATTTATAATATCTTCTGTTACATTTTCTCCTGTTATTTTATTTAATTCTTCTATTGCCTCTTTAAAATATATTGCTGTTATATCTATAGGAATAAATTCTTTAATAGTTTCTTTTATTTTTATTAAAGATTTTTTTGCATTTAATATTGCTTCTTTATGTCGCTGATTAGTTATTATAGAAGCGTTTTCTGCCTTTATCTCCCCTATATTAAATAACTCTTCCATTTTTTTATATAATTCATCTAAACCTTCTCTGGTTAATACTGATATTTCTATTATTGGCTTATTTATACTTTTTATTTTATTATTATTTATTAGTACTTTATTTTTTAAATCTGATTTGTTTAATAATATAATAGCATTTTTATTTTTTATAGTTTCTAAAATTTCTTCATCATCTTTTGTTAGTTCTTTTGTTATATCAAATATTGCAATAATTAGGTCTGCTTTTTTCAGTATATTTTTACTTTTATTAATTCCTATTTGTTCAATTTCATTTTCTGATTCTCTTATTCCTGCTGTATCAATTAATTTATAAAGAATACCATTAATAGTTATAAATTCTTCAATTGTATCTCTTGTTGTACCCTCTATATTAGTTACAATAGCTCTTTCTTCCTTTAAAATAGCATTTAATAAAGATGATTTTCCTACATTTGGTTTTCCTATAATTGCAACATTAATTCCGTCTCTTAATATTTTTCCTACCCCAAAACTTTTTTCTAATTTTTCTAATGCTTGTATAGATGTTTCTACTTCATCTAAAATTTGTTTATTCGTTTTTTCTTCTATGTCATATTCTGGATAATCTATGGAAGCCTCTATATCTGCTAAACAATTTAAAATTTTCTTTTTTATTTGAGTTAATTCTTTTGATAAAAATCCCTCTAACTGTGAAATTGCAATTTCTTGTTCTTTTTCTGTTTTTGAGTTAATTAAATCTATAACAGATTCAGCTTGAGATAAATCTATTCTACCATTTAAAAAAGCTCTTTTTGTAAATTCTCCTGGTTCGGCTAGTTTTGCACCATTATAAATGCATAAATTTAATATTTTATTTAATATAATTTGATTTCCGTGTGTATTTATTTCACACATATTTTCCGTTGTATAGCTTTTAGGTTCTATAAAATAAGAAACTAAAACTTCATCAATTATATTATTTTTTTCATCAATTATATTTCCATATTGCATTGTATAACCTTTTACTTTATATTTATTATTTTGAGGTTTAAATATTTTTTTTATTATTTCAAATGTATTTTTTCCACTCATTCTTACTATTCCAATTCCAGCATTTCCTGGAGCTGTTGATATTGATACTATTGTACTCATATTCTTCCTCCCCTTTTATATTATATAATGTGTGCAAATATATTTTATATAATAAAACATATTAAAATTCTTTATAAAAATAAAAAAGATCAAAAAGCAAACTATAAAATAATTAAAATATTTTAATTAAATTATAAAAATCTGACCTTTGACCTCTGATTTTTATTATTTTATTTTTTTAATGATATAACAACTTTTCTATTTGGCTCTTCCCCTATACTCTCAGTAATTACTTTGCTATTATTTTGTAATTTACTATGAATAATTTTTCTTTCATATGCAGACATTGGTTCTAATACAATTTTCTTTTTAGTTTTAACTACTGTTTTTGCAACTTTTTCAGCTAATTCTTCCAATATTTTTTTTCTTTTTTCTCTATAACCTGAAATATTTAAAATTACTCTTACTTTTTCCTCTATTTCTTTATTTGCAATAGAACTTAAAAGTGTTTGTAAAGCATTTAAATTTTCTCCTCTATAACCTATTAAAAAATTTGTATTATTTCCTTCTATTGTAACATTAATATAATATTTATCATCTGATATACTATAATTTAATTCTTCTGAAGAAACTTGTTTTAAAAATTTATCTAAGAATTTTTGTATATTATTAGTTGCCATTAAAATTGCTTCTTTAGACAATTCTTTCTTTTCTTTTATTATCTTTTTTTCATTACTTTTTTTTGTATCTTTTATTTTCATTTCTACCTTTACAATTCTTGGTTCTAATATACTAAAAAAGCTTCTTTTTTCTTCTTTTAAAATTGTAATTTCAACATCATCTTTTTTTAGTCCTAAGTCTTTTAATCCATTTTGAATTGCTTCTGTTGATGTTTTTCCTTCATATAAATGAATTTCTTCCATTATAATTATTCCTCCTTTTCTTTAAACATTGTATTTAATATTATTCTTTCTAATATCATTAATAAATTATTAATTAACCAATATAATGCTAGTCCTAATGGTGCAATTAATGAAACAGAAACAGCCACGATTGGCATCATGTAACCCATAGTTTTATTCATATTTTGTAATGCTTCTAATTCATCAGATGTTTCTTCTTTATTATTATTCATATTGTTTGTTTTTTGCATGTTTAATGTTATTTTCATCGAAATAATAGATGAAATAACATATAAAATAGGAATAATAAATACTTTATAATCTTTATAATCTGCACTTGGAACACTACTTAAATCTAAACCTAAAAAATTCATATTTAAATATACATTATTATCTTTTGAGCCCATTTCTTTTATAATTTGAACTTCTGGATATGTTGTTTTTGATATATTTAGTTGAGATTTATAGTTTTCTATAGTTTGCGTATCTACTTTTTTCATATAAGTTAATGGACTTCTTACTATATAAAATATAGATATTATTAATACAATTTGAATAATTGAACTTAAACAACCAGAAAAAGGAGACATATTCTCTCTTTTATACAAATTAATCATTTCTTGATTTAATCTTTCTGGATTATTTTTATATTTATCTTGTATTTCTTTTAATTCAATTTGCATTTTTGATGTTTTTTTCATTGTTCTTTGTTGCTTAATAGATACTGGTAATAATATAATTTTTATTAAAATTGTAAATAATATAATTGCTAAACCATAATTATTTACAAAAATATATATATAATTTAATATATAACCTAAAATATTTGATATGGTTGACATATATTTTCCTCCTATTTTAGTGGATCATAACCACCTTTAGAAAAAGGATTACATTTTAAAAATCTTTTTACGCTTAAAAATAATCCTTTAAAAAAGCCATATTTTTTAAAAGCTTGTTTTGCATATTGTGAACAAGTTGGATAAAATTTACATTCTATCCCATTCTTTTTAAAAAAAATAGATATATGTTTTTGATAAAAATTAATAATTAAAATTATTATTTTAGACATTTTTATTTACATCCATTTCTTTTATTATTTTTAGCATATCTTGCTGTATATTTTTATAAGTTGCCTCTTTTATATCTCTATTTTTTTTCCAAAGAAAAACCATACTTATTCCATTATTTATAATATTTTCTATATTTTTATAATTTTCTCTAATTAATCTTTTTATTTTATTTCTTTTATTTGCCTTTGCTATTTTAGAACTAATTGCTATTCCTATAAAGTTTTTATTAGTATAATTTTTCATAAAAAAAAGTTCTATATTTTTTCCAGAAATATAATTTCCTTTATTTAATACTTTTCTAAATTCATAATTTTTTTTTAATGTTTCTGTTTTTTTCATACAAATCAACTCTTTTAATTATTACAAACAGGACCACCAAATTGCGGTCCTGTAATTTATGCTGTTAATTTTTTTCTTCCTTTTGCTCTTCTAGCTTTAATAATATTTCTACCAGCTCTTGTTTTCATTCTTTTAAAAAAACCATGTTCTTTACTGTTTTGTCTCTTTTTTGGTTGAAATGTTCTTTTCATTTGCACGCACCTCCAATATTATAATTTATTATCCTATATTTATTAGGTAATTTTT